>NZ_JBKFTO010000013.1:0-224607 GCF_050432925.1 Pseudomonas sp. 18175
GGTGGGGCGAAGTCTCCCACGGTCTGTACTGGCTAGAGTCAGATGCTGGCTTTTAGTCCCACCACCCCTACAAGTCTAACCATACAAGCTGGCTTGCCTGCGATGAGCATAGGTATCTACACAACGATTGAACCTGACCGACCCCGAAGCTCTGGCTCTGGCTTTTGATTTGGCTTTTGATCTTGATCTAAGCGCCCCGTTAAACCACGCTGGCCGAACGCAGGCTTGAATCCGTGGGTAACCCGGCAGGACGCCGGGTTAGCCGCACTGGGCCATGGATGGCCCATTGCGGCGGCCCACGGATTCAAGCCGGAGTGAGGGCACACCGAGCCTAGGCGAGGTGCCGAGTGGTGGGGCAAGAGCCCTTTGCTTACTTTGGGGCTTTTTGTACGGACCGGACACATGGTTGACGGGTGTACGGGGACATGGTGGACACTTTGCGGCGAGTCAACTTCGCCGGAAAGCCATCATGCCTTGGACTACGAGAGACGCCATGAGCCTGAAACAAGAGTTCGTTGCCTTAGCACGGCAACCCGGTAGCAACAAACGTGAGCTATGTCGACGATTCGGTATCAGCCCGCAAACAGCGTACAAGTGGCTCAAACGCTACGAGGCGCTGGGTCAGCCTGGCCTGCAAGAGAAGTCCCGCAGACCAGCGAATAGCCCCAAGCTGACCCAGACAGCGTTGGAGACACAAGTCATCGAGCTTAGACAGGCTCATCCGGCATGGGGTGGACGCACAATCAGTAGCCTGCTGGAAAAGCGCATCGCTCCCAGCACCGTCACCAATGTCTTGCATCGGCATGGCCTGATTCAACCGCCTCAGAAGGAACATGCGGCGACACTGCGATTTGAACACGACGCGCCTAATGATCTTTGGCAGATGGATTTCAAAGGGCATTTCGCACTGCAACAAGGTCGATGCCACCCCCTGACTCTGTTGGACGACCACTCCCGGTTCAGCCTAGCCATTGAGGCCTGTGACAATGAACGGGCAGCCACGGTGAAGGAGAAGATGATCGAGGTTTTTCAGCGCTATGGCTTGCCGGTTCGGATCAACGTCGATAACGGTCCTCCCTGGGGCTCGCCACGCAATCCGGGTGAGGTTTCAGAGCTGAGTATCTGGCTGATTCGCCTTGGAATCCGCATCAGCTTCAGCCGCCCTCACCACCCTCAGACCAATGGAAAGATCGAGCGTTTCCACCGCTCGCTCAAAGCAGAAGTGCTTGATGGGCGGTACTTTTCCACACTGATGGACGCTCAATCGGCTTTTGATCAATGGCGTGAGGTTTATAACCTGCAGCGTCCTCATCAGGCGCTGGGCTACAAGGTACCTATGGACCGCTATCGGAGCAGCTCTTGGGCGTATCCACGGCAACTGTCGGAGTTTGAATACGGCCCAGATGATGTGCTGGCCAAGGTGTATGACAGTCGATTTCGCTTTCAGAAACGCTACTTCAGCATCGCCAAAGGTCTGCGTGGACAACACATCGCAATACGCCCTAACGCTGAAAGAGATGGCTTGTTTGACGTCTACTTCTGCCATCAATTTCTACGGACCTTCGACGTGAATAACCCTGACTACGGGGCATAATGTGTCCACCATGTCCCCGCACAGGTGTCAACCATGTGTCCGGTCCGTACAGGCTTTTCCAAAGTGAGCCGCCGTAAGGGCGGAACCCTAAGTAGCCGTTACCCAAATAACGGATATGTACTCCGACCACCCCCCTGTAGCGCCTGACACATAGCTATCGCAGGCAAGCCAGCTCCCACATTAGACCGGTGTACATCCAGCAAAACTCAGCCGCAGGACAGGCCGCCTTCGCGAGCAAGCCCGCTCCCACAGGTCCAGCGCAAGACTCAAAGTTGTGTAGATACCTATGCTGCGATGAGGTCCTGTCAGTCATTCTTTCAGTGACTGAAACGCCGCCATCGCAGGCAAGCCAGCTCCCACATTTTGATCCGGTTTATGCAGTTACTTACCGGGGGTCAGGGTCAACCGAGCCTTGCCATACACCTTCTCAAAGTTCTGCGGCTGCATCGGGAAGCTCAAGTATTGCGCCTTGAGCGACGGGTCGATGCCATTGGCATAGTTCGGGCTGGCGGGGTTGCCGGATTGGCCGATGCCGCCTTGGCCCATCATCGGCTCTACCTGCCCGAAGTCGACGATCATGCGCAGCGCCGGCACCTGGGTGGTGTTGAAGTCCTGGCCCCAGTTGTACGGCGAAGGGTTCAAGGTGTTGTGGTCGCCGCCGGAGGCCAGCGGGCCGCGAATCACTTGGCCATTGCTGTTCTTCCACGTGGTGCTGTGCAACTTGCCCCACTGCCAGGCCTTGTGATCAGCGCCCAGTTGGCTGTCGCCAGCAGTGATGGCGGCGGCCAGGCTACGGGCCAGGATCGCCGGTTTATCTTCTTTTTGCGAGGTGCGCACGTCATCCCAGAACGGGCTGTCTTCGCGGCCCAGCAGGTGGTCGGCCTGGGCGGCGTAGGACAGGCTGGCGTTGCTGACAAATGCCTTCCAGCTGGCGCTGTTTTCCGGACCAAGCTCGTCGAGGAAGATCTGCTTGGTGCTTTCCTGCAGGAACAGTTCGTACAGCGCGGCGTCGGCGGAGGTCGACACCAGGCGGCCATCAAACGCCATCAGGCGATTAAGCGCCTCACGCGCCTTGGCCTGTTCGGCCGCTGGCAGCGCATCAATCGCCTGTTTCAGCGGTTGGGCCATGCCCGGTGCCTGGAACATGGTCTTGAGCTTGGCGGCAAAAGTAGTGGTCTGGTCGTACTGCATGGCGATCATGCTGCGGTTGTCGTGCTTGCTAGCATTGGCCAATTGCGCCAGGCGCTCGCTGCGCTCCGGTGCATCCCATGAGTTGGACAGCTGCATGCCATAGCCGCGCGGTGCGGTGCGTTGGTTGGCAGTGCCGATCCAGCCTTGGGCCGGGTCTTGGTCGTACGGGTGCAGCATCGCGTCGGCGTAGCCGTCCCAGTCAAACCGCGCATCCCAGCCCGGCGACGGCAGCAGGCCTTCGCCTTCGCGGCGGTTGGGGAAGCGACCGGTGACTTGCCAGCCGATGTTGCTGGCGTCGGCGAACAGCATGTTCAGCGGGATGGCGCGAATTTCGCGGGTGGCGTCCGAGGCTTTGGCGACGTTTTGCGCGCGGGACAGGTCGAAGAACGCGTCCAGGCTCTTGTCGTCCTTGAAGTCGGCGGTTTGCAGGGCCAGGCCCAAGCCGGTGGTCAGCGCCTGGCTGCTGTTGAGCAGGGCGCCGTGGCGGGTTTCGTACACCACTTCGCGAATCGAGCGTTGGCCTTTGACGAAGAAGGTTTCGTTACGTACGCCGGCAGGTAGCCATTTGCCGTTGTTCTCGTAGTACAGCGCGCTGCCTTGGCGTTTGACCTTTTCCAGGAACAGGTCCTGGGTGTCGCCCTTGACCGTACTCATGCTCCACGCCACCTTGCCGTTGAAGCCGGACAACAGGGTTGGCAAACCGGCAATCGATGCACCTACTGCCTGGTATTTCGGTGCACGGATCTGCACGTAGTTCCACGGCGACGGCGCCTGTGGCTGGGCGGCCAGGTCACCCGCCAACAGGCTTTTGCCGCTGCGGCTGCGTTGCGGGCCGATGGCCCAGTTGCTCGATGTGGTAACCGCCAGGGAATTGAGGCTGCTCAGTTGCTGGGTGACGGCATCCAGACCGGCCAGGCCGGTGATCTGGCTCAGGGCCACGCCTTTGAGTTTCTCGGCTTCGGCCAGCGGGATCGCTTCATCCGGGGCGCTTGGGGTGAGCCAGGCGAGTTTGTCGACACCGACTTTTTGCGCCAGCACCAGGGACGCAATCTCTTCTTGCAGGTTGGCCGACTCGCTGAAATTCAGCAGGCAGAACAACAGCGCCGAATCTTCTGGCTTCCAGTACTCAGGCTTGTAGCCGGTCTGGGCCAGGTCTGGCGGCAGCTTGTCGCGGTAGCGGAACAGATAGGCGTTGACGCCACGGGCATACACCTCAAAGAAGCGCTTGAGACGCGGGCTTGAGGCGTTGTACAGCTCGCCGGCGCTTTTTTTCAGGTTGACCGCCCGCATGAAACGGTCGACATCCAGCACCTGCGGCCCCGACATTTCCGCTAAACGGCCCTGAGCCAGCAGGCGCAGGGTGACCATCTGGGTGATGCGGTCACTGGCGTGCACATAGCCGAGGCTGAACAGCGCGTCGTGGAAGGTGTTGCTTTCAATCAGCGGCATGCCTTGGGCATTGCGGCGCACCGACACGTTTTGTGCCAGGCCTTTGATCGGTTGCACGCCGGCAACCGGCGGCAAGGTGTCCTGGGTGCTCTGGAGTTGGCAACCGGCCAGGCTTAATGCACTGGCCACTGCCGCGGCAACGCCGAACCGGGGAAGAAAATGTGAGAGGGCTGGCGAGGCCATGGCAAAGCTCCTGCGGGGGGTAGCGTCAGTAAAGGCGCTACGTTAGTGAGCGCGGCGATACGACGCAAGCGGGAGTTTTGGCAATTGGATGAGAACTTAAGACGGGTGGAGATTTAAGTGTGGGAGCGGGCTTGCTCGCGAATGCGGTGGGTCAATCACATCTGCATTGACTGATCCACCGCATTCGCGAGCAAGCCCGCTCCCACATTTAGACCCTGTACGACTTAAGATCAGGACTTCGGCGGGTTCACTTTCTGCACCAACTCATACGCCCGCACCGTCGCCGGCCGCTCCTTGATGCTGTTAAACCAGCGATGCAGATGCGGGAAATCTTCCAACCGCTGGCTTTGCCACTTGTGGGAAACAATCCACGGGTAGATCGCCATATCGGCAATGCTGTAGGTCTCGCCCGCGACAAAAGCACGATCCGCCAGGCGCCGATCCAGCACGCCATACAGGCGCGCGGTTTCGTCGACATAGCGCTTGATCGCGTAGGGGATCTTCTCCGGTGCGAATTGGCTGAAATGGTGGTTCTGACCTGCCATCGGCCCCAACCCACCCATTTGCCAGAACAACCATTGCAGGGTTTCTTGGCGACCGCGTAGGTCTTGTGGAATGAACTGGCCGGTTTTTTCCGCGAGGTACAACAGGATGGCGCCGGACTCAAATAGCGAAAGTGGCGTGCCACCGTCGATCGGGTTGTGATCGACGATGGCCGGGATGCGGTTATTGGGAGCGATCTTCAGGAAGTCTGGCTTGAACTGGTCGCCCTGGCCGATGTTGATCGGGTGTACCTCGTAGGGCAGGCCGGCTTCTTCCAGGAACAGTGACACTTTGTGACCGTTGGGGGTTGTCCAGTAATACAGGTCGATCATGAAGCTCTCCAATTGAGCGAATGCCTGTAGGTATAGGTGATGCTGGGTGTACGAAAATTCAATGAAACATTTGCGCATACCCTTAGAAGCAAATCACACGGCCCCATCCACCAATACCTGCAACGACTGCTGGGAGCAGCGCTCGATGCGCGCCCGCACGCGGTACACCTCGGCAAACAGCAGCGGGTCGAGCACGTCATCGGCGGCACCGCTGGCATACAGGCGGCCTTGGCGCAACACGGCGATACGGTCGGCAAAACGCGCTGCGAGGTTGATGTCGTGCAGCACCACCACGGCGATCAGGTTGTGTTCGCGCACCAGGTCGCGCACGCAGTCCATCACTTTCAATTGGTAATTGAGGTCGAGGGCGCTGGTGGGCTCGTCCAGCAACATCACTTGGGGGCGGCGCGCGATCAGTTGGGCAAGGCTGACCAGTTGGCGCTGGCCACCGGACAAGGTGCTCAACAGTTGATCGGCCAAGTGGGCAATGCCGATGCGCTGCAAGGCCTCGAACGCTTCACGCAGGCACGCGTCGCTGGACAGTGGGATGCCGTCCACATTGGCCACGCGCAATGCGGCGATCACACTTTCCATCACGCTCAGGCTCAAGCCCGGCGGCAGGTTTTGCGGCATATAGGTGACGCGCCGTGCACGTTCGGCCACGGACATCGCCGACAGGTCGAGGTCACCCAGTCGCACAACGCCTTGCATCTTTTCCAGCCCGGCCACGGCGCGCAACAAGGTCGACTTGCCGGCACCATTGGGGCCGATCAAGGCGGTCAGGCTGCCGTGGGGCAAGGTGGGCAAACTCAGGTCATGCACGATCTGCCGCCGGCCATAACTGACATTGGCGTGGTGGATGCTCAACCCTTTGCTCATAACTGCCTCCCGCGCTTGAACACCAACACGACAAAAATCGGCACGCCCACCAACGCGGTGACAATGCCTACCGGTACGATCACGCCGGGCATGATCAACTTGCTGGCAATCGACGACAGCGACAGCAGCAACGCCCCGGTCAAGGCGCTGGCCGGCAGCAGGAAGCGTTGGTCTTCGCCCACCAGAATCCGCGCGATATGCGGACCCACCAGGCCGATAAATCCGATAGTGCCTACAAACGCCACGGCGGTGGCCGACAACAAGCTGATGCGCAACAACGAGAAAAACCGCAGGCGTTTCACATCCACGCCAAAACTTTGCGCACGGTCTTCGCCCATGCGCAGCAGGGTCAGGCGCGGCGCGGCGGTGAAGGAAAACGGCAGCACCACTGCGACCACCAGGGCCAGGATGCTCAGTTTGTCCCAGTTGGCGCGGGTGACACTGCCCAAGGTCCAGAACACCAGTTGTTGCAGCACATCTTCGGTGGCCACCAGTTGCAGCAAGGCCACCACCGCATTGCAACTGAACACCAGGGCGATGCCGAACAGCACCAGGCTTTCTACCCCGGCGCCGCGCAGGCGTGACATGGCTTGCAGCAAAAACACCGAGGCCGCCGCGAAGATGAAGGCAGAGATAGAGATTGCGGTGTTGGCCGACACCCACAGCGTGGTCACCGGAAACACGATCACCAGGGACGCACCCAAGGCCGCCGCCGATGACACGCCCAAGGTAAACGGGCTGGCCAGCGGGTTATTCAAAATGGCCTGCATCTCGGCCCCGGCCAACGACAGTGCGCAACCCACCAGCACTGCCATCAGTGCGTAGGGCAGGCGTACGTTCCAGATGATGACCTGGTCGGTGGCGCTCAAGTGGGACGGGTGCACAATTCCGTCGAGCAAGGCCAGGAGCCCCATGCCCGATGGGCCGCTGGCCAGGTCCACCAGGATGGCGCAGACCAGTGCGGTGCCGAGCGCGGCCAGCAGCCAGGCACGCCGTGCGAGCAGGCGGCGGTAGCCGTGGGTGGCGCTGGCGAGGTCGAGGGTTTGAGTGGTCATGAGGTTCACACGGTTTCAAAAGCAATGGAGATCTAAATGTGGGAGCGGGCTTGCTCGCGAATGCGTAGTGTCAGTCACTGAATAGTTGCCTGAACCACCGCTTTCGCGAGCAAGCCCGCTCCCACATGGTTTACCGCGTTTCTGCAGTGACCTTGGTGTCGATCCAGTAGGCACCCTGCAACGGCATCCCCAGGAACTGCTCGTTTATCTGTTCCATGGTCGCCTGCGGGTCCAGCTTGGCGAACACCTGCGGGTGCACCCACTTGGCCAACGCTTCAATCGCCAGCAGGTTGTACGGCGAGTTGTAAAAGTCATGCCACAGGCCGTGGGCATTGCCTTCGCGAATAGCACGCAGGTTGGCGAATTCTGGACGCGCCAGCACCCGGTCAAATGCTTCGCGGGCTTCATCGGTGGTTACGCCAGCCCCCAGGATCAACCCCGGCTTGTGGTTGCCGGTGGCGACATACACATCCGGATCAGCCTTCAGCGCGTACTCCACGCTGATATCTCCCAGCGCCCCCGGCACCACATCGGCGGCGATGTTGCGCCCGCCCACCAGCTTGATCACTTCACCCATGCCGCTCTTGCCGGTGGTGTGCCCCGGTGCTTGCCAGGCGCCGGCCAGCAGTTCGAGGAACACACTGGGGCGCGGGCCCGCAGGCAAAGTGGCCACGGCGTCGGTGATGACCTTGATGTGCGCATCATAGAAATCCAGGAACGCCTTGGCCTGATCTTCGCGCCCCAATGCCTGGCCCAGCGCGTTCATGCTGGTGTGGGTGCCTTGCACCGGGTTGATGCGAAAGTCGACGAACAACACCGGAATGCCGGCCTTGGCTAGCACATCGGCGACCGGGCTGTGTTCGGTGGGGCCGTGGCCGGAAATGCTGAACACTGCCAGGTCCGGTTTAAGCGAGAGGATTTCCTCGGCGCTCACGCTTTGTTCCGACGCCTGGCCGATCAGGGGGATGTCTTTTACTGTCGGGAATTTCGCGACGTAGGCGTTGTAGGTGTGCTGGTCCAGCAGCTTCATATCGTTCTGCCAGCCGACGATGCGCTGGAACGGCGCATCGCGGTCGAGCAAGGCAAAGGCCGAAATCAGCCGGCCTTCACCGAGGACAACGCGCTTTACGTTGTCGGTGACTTCGACCTTGCGGCCCAGCACATCGGTGACTTGCTGTGCGGCAGCGGTTTCGGCATGGCCAAGGACCAGCGCGGCAAACAGCACGCCGAGTTTGAGCAGTTGACGGGGTGTGCGCATGGCAAGGGCTCCTGATACGGGAAATTTAGAATTCATAATCGACGCTGGCGGTGAGGGTGCGCCCGGCGCCGGGGATGCCGTAGAGCTGGAAGCCGTCGAGGGAGGCGCCGACCTGGCTGTAATAGAACGTGTTGAACACGTTGTTGAGGTTGAGGTTGACCGTGGTGTCCTTGTTCACCTTGTATTGCGCGGCCACGTTGCTCAGCCAGTAGCCAGGGGCTTTTTCGTGGTCGCGGGTGTAGATCGCGTAAACGCCGGAGGCGCCGCTGGCGTAGCTGCTGTTGTTGTTCAAGCCCCCGACGTACTTGTTGTCGGTGTAGCGGCGTCGGCCCACGTATTGCTCGCCGTAGCTCAGGCTCAGGGCGTCGGTGACGGCGTAGGTGGTCCACAGGTTGGCGGTGAGGTCAGGCACGTTCTTGGCTTCGGCGCCTTTGTTGATGCCTTTGGTCTGCACACTTTTCAGGGCCGAGAAACCGCTGTAGGCGGTCCAGCGCGGGGTGATATTGCCTTGCAGGCCCAACTCGATACCGTCTACACGCTTGGCCGGCAGCGCACGTACCGGGGCTGATTCGCCGTCCTGGTATTCCCAGGAGTTCTCCAGCTCGGTGCGAAAGATCGCCGCCGTGACGTTCAGCATGTCGTGGGCGATGTCCCACTTGGTGCCCAGCTCGTAGGTCTTGGATTTGGCCGGGCTGTAATTGCTGGTGCTTGCAGCACCGTAGATCTGGTTGTTGGTGGACGCGCCGAGTGCCGAGGGTTGTGCCGCTTCGCTGTAGGACGCGTAGATGCTGCCGTTGGGCAACGGCTTGAACACTGCGCCCACCCGACCGCTGACCGCACCGTCGCTGCTGCTAGTAGTGGCCTGGCCGCGTTGGCGGGTTTCGGCCTGCCAGTTGTCGTAGCGCAGCGAGCCCAACACTTGCCATTGATCGTTGAGGGTGACGGTGTCGCCCAGGTAGATGCCAGCGTTGTCGATCACCGAGCGTGGCTCGCCGACGCCTTTGGTGACATAGGTGCTGGCGAAGCTATGACTGGGGTTGCTCATGTCGAACAGCATGTTGCCGTCCGGCACTTCGGCGTTGCGTTTCAGGCCGCCGTAGGTCTCGTGGTAGAACTCCAGGCCCGAGACCACGGCGTGTTGCAGGCTGGCGGTATTGAACTTGAAGCTGAAGTCGGTCTGGTTATCCAGGATGGTGTAGCGCTTGGACAAACCAAAGTCGCTGCCACGCAGGATGCCGTAGGCGGTGTTGCTGTTATTCACGTAGTCCGTGTAGGCATTCACCGTGCTGCCCGGCACTTGGCTGATCGGGCCTACACCGGTGTAGCCCAAGGTCGCACAGCGGGTGCCGGTGCAGGTTTTACCGCCGCTGGCGCTGGCGGCGAAAAAACGTGCCGGGGACAGCACGGCGAAGTTGTCGCTGCGTTCCCAGCGGGTCTGGTTACGCAGGTTGGCGTCATTCCAGTCGAAGTCGTGCTCGAAACGTGCGGTCAGCGAGGTGGTTTTGTTTTCTTGGGTGTAGAGGCTGGAGTCGCCGTACCAGTTGGAGCGTTTCACGCCGGGCATGCGGTCGCCGTTGGTGCCGCGCTGGATGGGCACGCCGCCGTCCGGGGTGTTGGTGTCTTTCTGGTAGAAGGTGTCGATGAAAAAGCGCGTGTCGGTGCCCAGGCCAAAGCCGAACGAGGTGGCGATGCCCCAGCGGTCGTAGTCCACATCGTCGCGCTCGGACACTTGGTTGTAGTGCTTCATCAGGTTGACGCGTACGGCGGTGGTGTCGTTCAGCTGTTTATTCAGGTCGGCGGTGAGGCGGCGGTACGCGTCGGTGCCGATACCGGCGGACACTCGGTTGGCATCACCCAGGTGCGCTTCTTTGCTCACCAGGTTGACGCTGCCGCCCACGGCGGAAACCCCGGACTCGATGGAGCCGGTGCCCTTGAACACTTCGGCCTGTTGCAGGTTGAAGGTGTCAGTGCGGGTGGACATGCCGGCATCGCGCACGCCGTCCACGGTCAGGCTTTGTTCGGACGAGAAGCCGCGGATCGAAAACAGATCGCCCCAGCCCAGGTTGCCTTCACCGGACATAAAGGTGATGCCTGGCACGTTGCGCAGCACTTCCTGCAGGGTTTGCGCGTTTTGTTCCTTGAGCACCTGCTGGGGCACGATGGTCACGCTTTGCGGCGCATCCAACAGCGGCTGGCTGATTTTTGTCGAGGTGACCCGGTCGACCTTGAAGGTGGAAGTGGCTTCGCCGTCGACCTTGATTTCCGGCAGGCTCAGCACCGAGTCATTCGTGGTAGCGCTGGTGGCGTCGGCCCAGGCAACCGGGGTTACGCTGCCTGCGGCAAGCAAGCCGAACATCGGGGCCAGGGTATTTTGCAGCGCATGGCTACGGGGTGTGGGCAATGTGATGGACGGTGGCATAGGATACATCCGAGTCTAAATTACAATTACTCTCATTTAGGTTCGGTAGTCTAAAGAGCGATTTCACCTGCCATGCCCTGGCTTTGTATCGCTGATGCGTGATTATCGGTTCCTACAACATTCCATTACATTTGCGTACACAGCTGGCTGAACTTTCGGCTATTTGCTGCGTTTTATAGTTTTTCGGATTGACTGCCCATGGCCAAGCAAGACCACCTCCTGATCGTCGATGACGACCCGCAAATCCGCCAGTTGCTCTGCGACTACCTGAGCGATGCCGGCTTCCAGGTCTCCACCGCCGCCGATGGCAAGGAGATGCGTCGGCGCCTGGAATTGAATGTCATCGACCTGATTGTCCTCGACCTGATGCTGCCCGGCGAAGACGGCCTGAGCCTGTGCCGCGAACTGCGGGTAAGTTCCAACACGCCGGTGGTGATGCTCACCGCCAAGGGCTCGCTGATCGACCGTATCGTCGGGCTGGAAATCGGTGCCGACGACTACCTGCCCAAGCCGTTCGACCCCCGTGAGTTGCTGGTGCGCATCAAGGTGGTGCTGCGCCGTGTGCAGAGTTTTCCCGACCGGGCGCGCTTGGATGAGGCGCCGAGCATTCACTTTGCCGGCTGGCAACTGGACACGCGGGCGCGGCAATTACTGTCGCCGGACGGGGTGGTGGTCAGCCTGGGCAACTCGGATTACCGCGTGCTGCGCCTGTTGTTGCAGCATCCCAATCGGCCCCTGAGCCGCGACTTTTTGCTCAACCATGTGTTCGACAAAGACAGCACGCCGTTCGACCGTTCCATCGACGTGTGCGTCAGCCGCTTGCGCTCACAACTGCCGGCCGGGTTGATCAAGACGGTGCGCAACGAGGGTTACATGCTCACCGCCGACGACGTGGCGCTGGAGTCGTGAGACTGCTGCCGCGTTCGCTGTTCGGTCGGTTGGTGCTGATTTTGGTCAGCGGCATGCTTGCGGCCCAAGCCCTGACCAGCAGCATCTGGTACGACCGCCGCCATGGCCAGGTGCTGGAAATTCCCGCACGGCTGATCGCCACGCGGCTGGCCGACATAGTGCGCCTGGTGCACAGCGACCCGCAGCAGGCTGATCAACTGATCAAGCTGCTCGACAGCCCACACTTTCATCTGACCCTGAGCGATCAGGCCAGCGCGGTGCCCAGCAGCTTGCACGACAGTGACCGGCCTACGGAGCGATTGCTTAAAAAGGTACTGTCGGAGAAAACCGGTTACTCCCAGACCCTGATTCTTTTGCAACTGTCCCTGGTGGACGGTGAAGGGCAAACCGCCGGGCTCTCCACCTTGCTCGGCTCCAAGCCGGTGGTGGGGCAATTCCTGATCGACCTGCGCCTGCCGGATGGGCGTTGGTTGCAGGTGGATGCTCGCGAGGAACAGGGCTGGACCAGCACCTCGCCGCTGGACCTGTTGTTCGACTATGTGATGCGCATTTATCTGCTGCGGGTGTTGGTGCTGGTGGTGATTGCCCTGGTGGCGGTGCGCCTGGCCATCCGCCCGCTCAACGCCTTGGCCAAGGCGGCCGAAGCGTTGGGGCGCGACATCCAGCGCCCGCCGTTATCAGAAGATGGTCCCACCGAAGTGCGCCGCGCCGCCCAGGCGTTTAATGCGATGCAGCAACGCCTGATCGCCAACATCGCCGAACGCACGCGCTTTCTCGCGGCGATTTCCCACGACCTGCGCTCACCCATCACACGCCTGCGCCTGCGCACCGAGATGCTTGATGACACCCGCACCCGTGAGCGTTTTCGCAGTGACCTGGAAGAAATGGAGCACATGGTTGCCAGCACACTGGATTTTGTCAGTAGCGGCGAAATCAACGAGGCGCGGCAAAATATCGATATCAATGCCTTGTTGCAAAGCCTGCAGGCGGATCTGGAAGACGTCGGCGAAAGCGTGCGCATCGAAGGCCGGGCGAAACAACCATTGCCGGGGTATGCGCGCAGCCTGAAACGGTGCGTGCAGAACCTGCTGGAAAACGCGGTGCGTTATGGCCGCGACGTGGTGGTGCGGGTCGAGGACCAGGCAGACAGCTTGAAGATCATCATCAGCGACCGGGGCCCGGGAATTTCCCAGGAACAGCTGGAGCAGGTGATGGAGCCGTTTTATCGGGTGGAGGGGTCACGCAATGCCGAGACCGGCGGGTATGGGTTGGGATTGAGCATTGCTCACACCATCGCCAGGGCGCATGAGGGGCGGTTGAGTTTGAGGAATCGGGAGGGTGGGGGGCTGGAAGTTGAGTTGCAGTTCCAACGCAAAACCTGAACTTGAAACGCGGTCCAATGTGGGAGCGGGCTTGCTCGCGAAAGCGGTGGGTCAGATATGAATCCAGTGACTGATTCACCGCATTCGCGAGCAAGCCCGCTCCCACACAAGCCCGTTTACACATTTGGATCTTGCGCGTGGCGTATTACGCCCCGTGGCACTTCTTGAATTTCTTCTCACTGCCGCACGGGCAAGGATCGTTGCGGCCAACGTCCTTCAACGCATTACGCACCGGCTCCTGGTGAGCGTGGCCGCAGTTCGGGCCGTGGACATGGCCGTGGTCGTGATCATGGTGATCGTGATCGTGATCGTGGTTGCAGTCAGGACCATGGACATGGGGTTGCTGAGTCATTGATGTCGCTCCGGAATAAAATCGCCGGGGATTATCTCGCCATTGTGGGCCACCTGCACGTCATAACCGATGAATAATCCGGTTTTGAGCTCGCCTTCCAAGCGATATGGCACGGGGTGGTCGGGTTTTTTCAGCATCTGCACCACATCGCGGATCTGTGGCCAGAGGTTGGTGCGCACCGATACCCGGAAAAATTTATGGCCCCGTGGCGGCACCGTGAGCCATTCATTGGACTCGCCTTCGGTCAGCACGAAATTTCCCAGAGTCACCTTGTAGATCAGGCCGCGCACGGTCAGGTCGTCGTCATCGCGGTTATCCACGCGAAAGTACAGCTTGAACTTCTGCTCCAGCAGCTTGGCCCGCACCACTTCGACTTTTACCAGGGATACGTGGGGCGGTGGCGCGTCGTCTTCGAACCAGGAGGCACAACCGGTGAGGGTCAGGGTAAACGCCAGCATCAAGCTGTAGATCCGAAGCATGGCGTCAGTCCTGTAGGGTCAGAGATAGCTGGAGCAACACTTCTTGAATTTCTGCCCACTGCCACACAGGCAGGCATCGTTGCGCCCGGCCTTCACCTCCACGGTCGGGTCGATGAAGTACCAGCGCCCGTCATTCTGTACGAAAGAAGACTGCTCGCGGTGGCTATGTTCGCCGGTGCTGTCATGCCAGCGTGCGGTAAAGGTCACGAACGCGTGTTCCGGCTGCCCGCCGAACACTTCCGAACTCTCCACTTCCAGGCCCAGCCAAGTGCTCTGGGCACTCCAGGCGCCGATGGCGTCGCGGTCCAGGCCAGCCTGTTGCGCGGGCAAGGTGGTCGCCACTAAGTAGTCCACCAACCCCAGCACGTAGGCGCTGTAGCGCGAACGCATCAGCGCGCTGGCGCAAGGTGCCGGGTGGCCGGCGTGATAATGGCCGCAGCAGGCATCCAGCAGGTTGCCACTGCCGCAGGGGCAAATGGATGTACTCATTGGGTTACCACCAATACTTTCCAAAATTTTCCGGGTTGGCCCAGAAGCGGGCGTTGAGCCAGTCCGGCACCTGTTTATAGTCAAGCAGATCGTAGGTAAACAGCGTCAGAACCTGTTCATCGCGCTGGAATCGCTCGCCGGCTTGTAGGGCCAGGGAGAAGAAGTCGGTGTCTTTCCAGTCGCAGGCGCCCAGGTCAACCAGCACGGCAATCCGGCTGGCATTGAGGTTGCGGATGCCGCCGAGCAGGGTCAGGCCTTGGGGTTTTGACAGGTGTTCCAGGCAGTCGACCACCAGTGCCAGGTCAAAACGCTGCGCCGCAAGCGCTGCCGGCAGCGGGCCGGGCGGGGCTACGGCGACTTGGGTGTCCGGGTGTGCGGCTTGAAAGGCTTCCAGCGCCGGGAACTGGCTGGCGCCCAGCAACAGCAGGCGTTTGGGCCGGTGTTGGTCGAGCAAGGCGGCCAAGGCTTGCTGGGGTGTACGAGAAGAAATACCAGCGGTCATCACAGATCCTCACATCAGGACCGTAGAGACTAGCGCGGCTGAGCGTGCTGGCCTAGAGCGGGTAATTGCGAAAAGCCAGCCATACAAGGCCATCCTCAATGAATCCGGGGGTATGGCCAACTGGCGCAGATGAAAAGAGCCGTCTTTACTCCACCCATCGGCCCCCGCCGATCCCCTCAGGAGAAATCAGATGAGCATCATGCGGACAGCTCTACCTTTGGTTCTGCTAACCGGAGTATTGACAGGTTGCGCAGGCTTGCAAAAAACCGATTGGCCCACCTGCGCCGCCGTGGGTGGTGTAACGGGCGCGGCACTGGGTGCCACCGAAAGTTCTTCATGGGCCGGCGGCGGCGCATTGGTGGTCGGCGGCCTGGCCGGTGCCTATTGCTGGGTGCACGGCGATGGTGACGAAGACGGCGACGGCGTACCGGACAGTCGCGACAAGTGCCCGGGCACGCCTAAAGGCGTGCCGGTGAATGCCGATGGTTGCCCGCCTGTGCCGGTAGCGGCAGTGGTTGAAGAGGTGGTCGTGGTCAAGGAGGAAACCATCGTGATCCGCGATGTGCACTTCCAGTTCGACTCGGCCAAGTTGACAGCGACGGATAAAACCAAGCTCGACACCATCGCCACCCGCCTGAAGCAAGAGGCCCCAGGCGCACAACTGCGGGTCAGTGGCCACACTGACAGTGTCGGCAAAGACGCCTACAACCAGAAACTCTCGGAAAAACGCGCGCACTCGGTCACCGATTACCTGATTGGTGCCGGTGTACCTCGCAGCAACTTTGTGTCCGTCACCGGTGCCGGTGAAAGCCATCCGGTCGCCGACAACAAAACCGCTGAGGGCCGTGCCCTGAACCGCCGCACAGAAATCCAGATCAACCGCTGACAGCCCTTGCCCCTGTGGGATCCACAGGGGCATTGCCGGTGGGCCCTCGCTGAACCTTCCCGTTTATTAACTTTTTTGAACCTTCACTGGCAAATCGCCGGTAGAAGTCGTTACTGTGCGTCCAAAGAAAAAACTAGAAATATTTTTTGAATGCACTTGAGGGAGCTCCACGATGCGCAAGGTTTTACTGTTGGCCCTGTTGGTCAGCCCCGTTGCCCTGGCCCAGAGCGTCAGTGTTGAAACCAACTCATTGATGCGCCTGCCCAGCAGCACCAGCGTGTTGCAACTGGAGCGTCTGGATGTGGCGGACTACGGCACTTTGCTGATTCCCGCCACCATCAGCCAAGTCACCGTGGATGAGCTGCACCTGGGGCGCGAAGCGCGCATCGCCATTGCTCCTGGCGGTACCGGGCTGCAACTGCAAGTGCGCCATGCGCAACTGGATCACGGCAGCCAGATCACCTCGCGCGGAGCCCCCGGCACCCATGAAAAACCCGCCAAGGCCGGACGTGACCTGACCTTGCGCATCAATTCCCTGACGGCAGAGCAGCTTTCGGTAGACGCCCGCGGCGGCGCCGGTGCCCAGGGGTATGCCGGGTTAGACGGCGCTAATGGCGTGGACCCAGGCTGCACCTGGGGTTCGGCCGGGCGTGGGGCCAATGGCGATAACGGCGGCGACGGCTTGCCAGGCGGTGCAGGGGCGCTGGTGCGGGTTGAACTGCCACAGAGCTTCCCGGCTGAACAGATCAAGGTCTGGGTGGACGGCGGTGCCGGCGGTTTGGCGGGCACGGCGGGCAAGCCTGGGCGCGGTGGGCAGTCCAAGGGCTGCCTGGTGTACCAGGCTGATGGCGGCGAGAAGGGCCGCCCTGGGTTGGAAGGGCAGCCGGGGCCTGCGGGGCCAGCGGGTGCTGTCACTATTCAGCGGCTCTGAGTCGTCTGGGCTGACGCTATCGCGGGCGAGCCCACTCCCACATTTGGTTTGTGAACACCTTTAAATGTGGGAGGGGGCTTGCCCCCGATGGCGGATTCAAGGTCGCCTCAGAACATCGGCCGGGCCGAAGCAATGGCTACCACCACCAACCCCACCATCAAATTAATCCCCACCAACCGACGAATCTGCCCCAACACCGCAGCCCCCACCGGCCAATCCTCAGCCGCCACCGCCGCTCGCAACTCCGGGAATTTCAACGCCTGGATACGGATAAACAGCGCTGTCATCACCACATACAACCCCATCATCACCTGCACATAACGCGGCGCGGTCTCAAACCCGCTAAAGCGCAGTTGCAGCAGGCCAATGCCGCTGATCGGCAAAACTGCCACCGCGACCCATACCCACACGAAAAAACGTTGAAACACATTTGCCCACAGCTTGAGCCGGGCAGGGCCCTCAAGTGCCGCCATTGCGGCGGGGCGCAGGATCATCCAGGCGAAAAACATACCGCCGACCCAGATCAGGGCGGCCAATACATGCAAGGTGTAGGCGAGGCTAAACGCGGTCATTGAAGTACTCCGTTCTGCGCGGGATTAATTAGCGGGGTATGATAGCGGCCGATCCGAACCACTGAAAATTTATCCAGCGTTTTTTGCGCCCGACTATCCATGATCAGCACTGAACTCAAAACCACGATCCAGGGCGCCTATTCGCGTTTTCTCGAAGCCAAGAGCTTGAAACCGCGCTACGGCCAACGCCTGATGATCGCCGAAGTGGCCAAGGTCCTCGGGGATATCGACACCGATGACGAAGGTCGGCGCAGTGGCGACCCTGCGGTCGTGGCCGTCGAAGCCGGCACCGGTACCGGCAAGACCGTCGCCTACAGCCTGGCCGCGATCCCCACCGCCAAGGCCGCCGGCAAGCGCCTGGTGATCGCCACCGCCACCGTCGCCCTGCAAGAGCAGATCGTCTACAAAGACCTGCCTGACTTGATGCGCAACAGCGGGCTGAATTTCACCTTCGCCCTGGCCAAGGGCCGTGGCCGCTACATGTGCCTGTCCAAGCTCGACGTACTGTTGCAGGAAGGCCACGCACAAACCGCCACGGCATCGCTGTTCGAAGAAGAAGGCTTCAAGATCGAAGTCGATGAAGTCAGCCAGAAGCTATTTACCAGCATGATCGAGAAGCTGGCCGGCAATAAGTGGGACGGCGACCGCGACAGCTGGCCCACCGCCCTGGAAGATTCCGACTGGGCGCGCCTGACCACCGACCACAGCCAATGCACCAACCGTCATTGCCCCAACTTCGGCCAATGCGCTTTTTATAAAGCCCGCGAAGGCATGGGTAAGGTCGACGTGATCGTCACCAACCACGACATGGTGCTGGCCGACCTGGCCCTGGGCGGCGGTGCCGTATTGCCCGACCCCCGCGACACCCTTTACGTGTTCGACGAAGGCCACCACCTGCCGGACAAAGCCATCGGCCACTTCGCCCACTACACCCGGCTGCGCTCCACCGCCGATTGGCTGGAGTCCACCGCCAAGAATCTCACCAAGTTGCTGGCCCAGCACCCGCTGCCGGGCGACCTGGGCAAGCTGATCGAACAAGTGCCGGAGCTGGCGCGGGAGATCAAGACCCAACAGCAGTTCATGTTCAGCGCCTGTGAGCAGGTGGCCGACTTCAAGCCCGGCGAAGACGTGGAAGGCCGTGAGCGGCCGCGTCATCGTTTCGTCGGTGGCTTGATCCCCGAGCATATGCGCGAAATGGGCATCGAGTTGAAGAAGGGCTTCTCACGCCTGACCGACCTGTTTACCCGCCTCACCGACCTGCTTAAAGAGGGCATGGACGGCGAGGTCAACATTGGCATCGCCAGCAACCAGGCCGAAGAATGGTACCCACTGTTCGGCAGCCTGTTGTCCCGCGCCCAAGGCAACTGGGAGCTGTGGACCGCCTTTACCGTGGAAGACCCGGAAGACAACCCGCCCATGGCGCGCTGGCTGACCCTGGCCGAAAGCGGGGCGCTGTTTGATATCGAAGTCAACGCCAGCCCCATCCTGGCTGCCGAGATGCTGCGCCGCAACTTATGGAACGTGGCCTACGGCTGCCTGGTGACCTCGGCCACGCTGACCGCCCTGGGCACTTTCGACCGCTTCCGTATGCGCGCCGGCCTGCCGAAAAAAGCCGTCACCGCCGTGGTGCCGAGCCCGTTCCATCACGCCGATGCCGGTGTGTTGCGGGTGCCAGACCTCAAGGCCGACCCGCGGGATGCAGCGGCCCACACCGCAGCAATTATCCGCGACCTGCCGGAATTGGTCGAAGGTTCACGCGGTACGTTGGTGTTGTTCTCATCGCGCAAGCAAATGCAGGACGTGTTCGACGGCCTCGACCGTGACTGGCGCAAGCAAGTGTTTATCCAGGGCAACCTGTCCAAGCAGGAAACCCTCAACAAGCACAAGGCGCGAGTGGACGGTGGCGATTCCAGCGTGCTGTTCGGCCTGGCCAGTTTCGCCGAAGGCGTGGACTTGCCCGGCGCCTACTGCGAACACGTGGTGATCGCCAAGATCCCGTTCTCGGTACCGGATGACCCCGTCGAAGCGGCCCTGGCCGAGTGGATCGAAGCGCGGGGTGGCAACCCCTTCATGGAAATCTCGGTGCCGGATGCTTCATTGAAGCTGGTGCAGGCCTGTGGACGCTTACTGCGTACCGAGGAAGACCGGGGCACCATCACCTTGCTCGACCGCCGTTTGGTCACCCAGCGCTATGGCAAAGCTATTCTTAATGCTCTGCCGCCGTTCAGGCGCGAAATTTCTTAAGCCACCGTGGGCGGTTTCGCCCACTTCGTGGTCTATCTCAATCATGTCATCAGGCCATTCACCGGCCGTCTGGGAGAACCTTGCTCGTATGATTCGCACGCTGCCCGCTCTTTTTGCTCTGTTGTTCGCTGCGCCCTTGATGGCCGCGCCTGCCGGGCAACAGACCCTGTTCAACTTCGTCCGGCCTGCCGATGTGGTCAAGGTCGCGACCCAGGACGCCAGCCTGCCGCAATACAACGCCGAACAAACCCCCGAAGGCGAGGTGTTGCGCCGCATCACCTTCAATCCGGCGGCCGAGCCGAGCCTGATGCTGAGCCCGCAGACCGGTGCCTGGGACTGGTCCCAATCCAGCGCCATGAGCCTGCGGATCCAGAGCGCCATGGACTGGGCGCTGACTCTTTACGTCAAGGTGCAGAGTGCCGACGGCAAGACCTTGCTCAGTCGTATCGACCTGCCGGCTGGCCCGGCCCAGACCCTGCTGATTCCGCTGCAAGCCAACTCGCCGCTGAGCCAGGGCATGAAGGCCGGGCCACCGATGCCGATTACCGTGGACGGCCAGCGCGTGTTGCTGGGCAGCAGCGCGGGTGAAATCGACCGCAGCCAGGTGGTTTCGGTCACCCTGTCGATGATCAAACCCAACGCCGCCCAGAGCATTCTGCTGGAGCGCTTCGGCGTGCAGGACGGCGAGCCGGTGCTCAAGGCCGCCTACAGCGAGTTGGTGGATGCCTACGGCCAATCCACCCGTTCGCGCTGGCCGGAGAAGGTCGGCAGCGACGAGCAACTCAAAGCCGGCGCGGCCAAGGAACAGCAACAGCTCCAGAGCTGGCTGGCCACACGGGATAAATCCGCTGTGGACCAATACGGCGGCTGGAACAAAGGCCCAGCCTTTGACGCCAGTGGGTTTTTCCGTACCGAGAAACGCGACGGTCGCTGGTACCTGGTGACGCCGGAAGGCCATCCGTTTTACTCCCTGGGAGTCAACACCGTGGCCCCGGACAACAGCCAGACCTACGTGGCGGGCCGTGAATGGATGTTTGCGGCACTGCCCAAACCTGGCGAGCCTTTTGATAAGTACTATGGCAGCAGCGACAACCGCACCGGCAACGGCGCGGGCGAAGGCCGCAGTTTTGGCGCCGGACGTTGGTATGACTTCTATGGTGCCAACCTGCAACGCACCTATGGCGGTGAGGGCTTCGACCAGAAACGCTGGGTAACCCACACCCTCGACCGCTTGCAGGCCTGGGGTTTCAACACCGTGGGCAACTGGAGCGACGAGGACCTGGCCACCGCCGACCGGGTGCCCTACACCTTGCCGCTATCAATTGTCGGCGACTACACCAGCATCAGCACCGGCACCGACTGGTGGGGCGGCATGCCCGACCCGTTCGACCCGCGCTTCGCCATGGCCACCGAGCGCGCCGTGGCCATTGCTGCCCGCGATCATCGCGACGATCCCTGGTTGATCGGTTTCTTTGCCGACAACGAACTGGCTTGGGCCGGTCCTGGCGATGATGCTAAATCCCGCTACGCCTTGGCTTACGGCACTTTGCGGATGACCACCGATGTACCGGCCAAGCGCGCGTTCCTCAAGCAGCTGCGCGACAAATACCGTAACGAAGGGGGGCTGTCCAAAGCCTGGGGCATTCACCTGGCTGGTTGGGAACTGATGGAAGACCCGGGTTTCGAGCCGCCGATGCCGAATGCCGAGCACCCGGAAATCGAAGCCGACTTCAAATTCTTCCAGAAGACGTTCGCCGACGCCTACTTCAAGACCATTTCCGACTCGCTCAAATGGCACGCGCCCAACCAATTGCTGTTGGGCGGCCGCTTTGCTGTGAGTACGCCGGAAGCGGTGGCGTCCTGTGCCCAGTATTGCGATGTGTTGAGCTTCAATATGTACACCCTCAAACCCCAGGACGGTTACGACTTCGCCGCCCTGCGCGCGCTGGACAAACCGGTACTGATCACCGAATTCAACTTTGGCTCCGCCGACCGTGGCCCGTTCTGGGGCGGCGTGACGCAATTGGCCAAGGAAGACGACCGCGCGGTGGCCTATGGCAACTTCCTTAAGCAGGCAATGGCCGAGCCGTCGATTGTCGGCGTGCATTGGTTCCAGTATCTGGACCAGCCTGTGACCGGTCGCTTGCTGGATGGGGAAAATGGCCATTTCGGCCTGGTGGGCATCACCGACGTGCCGTTCCAGGGCTTTGTCGACAGTGTGCGCAAAAGCAACCTGGCGGCGGTTGACCAACTGGGCAAGGAAGCCGAAAAGGCCAAGGCGTCCAGCGCCGTGCGTGAGGGTGAAGGCGGCAAAGGCGGGCATGACGGCAAAGGCGCGGGGCAGGGCGCTGGGCATGCCGGTGGACACTCCGGCAACGGCCATTGATTAAGGTTTGATGGGTTCACAAATCCTACAATGGCTGGAACAATGTCGACCACTTTTTAGCGTGTTTTCCGAGGGCGTTCAGGTGCAGATTCAGGGTCATTACGAACTCCAGTTTGAAGCGGTACGCGAAGCTTTTGCCGCGTTGTTCGATGACCCGCAGGAGCGTGGCGCCGGGCTTTGCATACAGATCGGTGGCGAAACCGTGGTTGACCTGTGGGCCGGCACCGCCGACAAGGACGGTGCCGAGGCCTGGCACAGCGACACCATCGTCAACCTGTTCTCCTGCACAAAGACCTTCACGGCGGTCACAGCCCTGCAGCTGGTGGCTGAAGGCAAGCTGCAGCTGGACGCTCCGGTCGCCAAATACTGGCCCGAATTCGCTGCCGCCGGGAAAGAAACCATCACCCTGCGCCAGTTGCTCTGCCACCAGGCCGGGTTGCCGGCGATCCGCGAGATGTTGCCCACCGAAGCCCTGTACGACTGGCAGTTGATGGTCGACACCCTGGCCGCCGAAGCTCCGTGGTGGACGCCGGGCCAAGGCCATGGCTATGAGGCAATCACCTACGGCTGGCTGGTGGGCGAACTGCTGCGTCGCGCCGATGGCCGTGGGCCGGGCGAGTCCATCGTGGCGCGGGTTGCGCGGCCATTGGGGCTGGACTTTCATGTGGGCCTGGCGGATGAAGAGTTTTATCGCGTGGCCCATATAGCGCGCAGCAAAGGCAACATGGGCGATGAGGCCGCACAACGTTTATTGCAAGTAATGATGCGTGAACCGACGGCGATGACTACGCGGGCATTTGCCAATCCACCGTCTATTCTGACCAGCACTAATAAGCCCGAATGGCGGCGCATGCAGCAGCCAGCGGCAAATGGCCACGGTAATGCACGCAGTCTGGCGGGTTTTTATAGCGGTTTGTTGGACGGAAGTTTGCTGGAAGCCGACATGCTCGAACAATTGACCCGTGAGCACAGTATGGGTCCGGATAAAACGTTATTGACACAAACCCGTTTCGGTTTGGGGTGCATGTTGGATCAACCCCAACTGCCCAATGCCACGTTCGGCCTTGGCCCGCGTGCATTTGGCCATCCGGGGGCGGGTGGTTCGGTGGGGTTCGCCGACCCTGAGCATGATGTAGCGTTTGGTTTCGTGACTAATACATTGGGGCCTTATGTACTTATGGACCCGCGGGCACAGAAGTTGGTCGGAATATTGGCCGGTTGTCTGTAAACCCCTTGCTGTTTCACGTTTTTTTGTTACAAAGGCAACTATAAGAAGGTGCTGTAGGAAAAGTTGTAACTTTATTCTCCTTCAAGCGTCTGTTTAACGGGTCATCCAGGCCCTCCGGTTTTTTCTCATTTTGTGGATATATCATGTTATCGAACAAGTCCTTGGCACTGGCGCTTTGCCTCACCATTACTGGCTGCGCACAAACTCCACAAAATGATGCCGACGGCGGGCATTGGTGGTCATTCGGGTCGGATAAGACCGCTACCAAGGATGCCGTGACCCAAACCGAGGCCAAGCCCGCTGCCGGCGCCAAGCCTGCTGCGCCTGTAGCCGCCGCTGCCGCGCCTGCCGCCAAGGCAGACACCGGCTCCAGCTGGTGGCCGTTCTCCTCCAAGAGCGCTGACGACAAGGCGGCCGACGCCAAGGCCGATTTGAAAGCCGACCTCAAGGCCGCCACACCCGCTCCTGATGCCGCCGCCGTCGCCAAGACCGACAGTGAAACCCACTGGTGGTGGCCATTCGAAAGCAAGCCAAAACCACTGGCCAAGGTCGACGTGACCAATGTGCCGATGCCCGACCCGAAAATTACCCAAGCCTGGCTCGACGACTACGAGCCACGCCTGCGTGCTGCCATCAAGGACAGCAACCTGCAGCTGGAGCGCCGTGACAACGTATTGGTGGTGATCGCGCCAGTAGACGGCTCCTACAACCCGAAACGCCCGGCCATGCTGCTGCCGATTACGTTGGGGCCGTTCACCCGTGTTGCCAAGGCGGTTGAAGCTGATCCCAAGACCGCCGTGTTGGTACTGGGCCATGTGGACGCCACGGGTACCGCGCCTGCGAGCCAGACATTGAGTAAAGAGCGTGCGCAATCCATCGCGTCCATCTTCAGCCTAAGCGGCCTGAAGCAAGACCGCCTGATGCTGCGTGGCATGGGCGACTTGATGCCACGTGCCGCCAACGACAGCACCCAGGGCCGTGCGCTGAACCGTCGCATGGAAATTATGTTCACTCAGCGTACAACTATGTTGGCCCTGCTGAGCAAGTACAACTCGGGCAAGACACCGCCTGTGGCTGAGATGGTTGCCGTACAGAACGCTCCGGCTCCGGCGCCTGCTGCTGCCAAAACCCCTGCGAAAAAGGCACCCGCCGCCAAGAAAGCCGCTGCCAAACCAGCCGCCAAAAAGGCCCCGGCCAAGCCTGCTGCCAAGAAACCGGCTCCGGCCAAAGCCAAGGCAGCTGCACCGGCGAACGACCAGGCGAAAAACTGATCTGTTGAACCAGAAGGATAAAGCTGCATGACCCAGGCCCTGGCCGATATGCGCCGTGACTACACACGGGATGGTTTGAGCGAGGCCCAGGCCCCGAGCGAGCCGTTTGCCTTGTTCCACCAGTGGTTCGCTGACGCGGTGAAAACCGAACAGCCGCCAGTGGAGGCCAATGCCATGACGCTGGCCACGGTCGACCAGGACGGTCGCCCGCACTGCCGCATCCTGTTGCTCAAGGGCCTGGATGCGCAGGGCTTTACCTTCTTCACCAATTACCAAAGTGCCAAGGGCGAACAGCTTGCGGCACGGCCGTTCGCGGCCATGACCTTTTTCTGGCCGACCCTGGAGCGCCAAGTGCGTATCGAGGGGCGAGTGGTCAAGGTGACGCCTGAGGAGTCGGACGCTTATTACCAGGTCCGTCCGCTGGGCAGTCGTCTGGGCGCGTGGGCATCGCCACAGAGCAAAGTCATTCGTGACCGTGAAGAACTGCAGGATCTGCTCAAGGCCACCGAACAGCGTTTCAGCGATACCCAGCCTGATTGCCCCGAGCATTGGGGGGGCTATCGTCTGCTGCCGGAACGCATCGAGTTTTGGCAAGGCCGCGCCAGCCGCCTGCACGACCGTCTGAACTACCGCCTGCAAGGGGCACAGTGGACCCGCGAACGCTTGGCACCCTGAGCTGCACCTTTCGTCGTTTAACCTGAATATTACCCTGCGCGCCGACGTCTCTATTCAAGAGACGTCGGCCGCGTGCGGCTGCGCGGCTACAATATGGAAACCGTCATGACATCTCTTGGCACAAATGCTGAGATACCGTTGATCGAGTTTTCGGCTACTGGCAGTCTGTACTAAGGCTGAATGAATGCAGTTTTCTGCCGTGCTTGCCGTGACAGGCGCCAAGCTGCAGCGTTTAATGACCCCCTGTCCTTTGGAGTTGATGCTATGCGTAAGTCCGTTTTACTGGTTGCCTGCTTTACCACCCTGTCATTGCTGCTGGGTGGCTGCGCCTCGAGTCTGACCGGCGACTCGTACTCCCGTGATGAGGCGCGTCGAGTCCAGACCGTGCGCATGGGTACCATTGAATCCCTGCGTCCGGTGAAAATCGAAGGCACCAAGACCCCAATCGGCGGCGCTGCCGGTGCCGTTATCGGCGGCGTTGGCGGCAGCGCTATCGGCGGCGGCCGTGGCAGCATCGTGACTGCCGTGATCGGCGCCGTCGCTGGCGGCCTGCTGGGTTCGGCCACCGAAGAAGGCCTGACCCGTACCCAAGGCGTGGAAATCACCGTACGTGAAGACGACGGCAGCATGCGCGCCTATGTGCAGGCTGTGCAGGAGAATGAAATCTTCCGCATTGGCGACCGTGTGCGCATCATGACCGTTGATGGCACCAGCCGCGTTACGCGTTAAGCGCTGGGTGTAGAAACACAAAACCCCAACCGGGTGATCGGTTGGGGTTTTTTCTAGGGATCTAAGGGTCAAAACCTTTGAGAACATTGTTTGACCACTGAGCATCTGATAATGGCGATTCGAAAAATGCAGGCAATAAAAAACCGCCTTAGTAGGGCGGTTTTTTATTGCCTGCCTGGTTTTAAGCCGGGCTTGCATACTCACAGGACGCGGTGACATGGTCGAGATACTACTGTCGACTAGGCGGGTGTGCAAGGTTCAGCGATGAGCGGCTGACTTCATTTGTAAGATTTTTTATTTCAGTGTTTGCGTAAAAAATTGACATGAAAATCTAGGACTCACCACGAATTCGATCACGTGCAGTCACACCTTGGACCCGGGCGCTCAGTTAGTATCCACACCGTTCCATGTTCATTGCTTTGTAGTTTGGCTGGGTCAGTATCCAAGGTTTTGGACCTCCCGCCACGGGCTAGTAATCCGTGCCGGATTCATGCGGAAGGCCCATCAACCCAGCCACCTCAAAGGACGCGGTGACAGCATCCGAAGGCCCACGTGTTCCGGTAAGTGCGCTGGAGGTCAGGCCCAACCCTTGGAGGGCCGAGTATGTCTAAGTTTGCACGACGTACGTGGAACCTCGTAGTGAACTGCCTGCGTGTTTATCACGTGTGGAAGTTCCTGCGGGACAGCTTTGATGACCTGTAAGGTCTGAGAAGTGGAGCCCCCTCGGTTCAAACCGAGGGGGCTTTTTAGTTTCGGGGGCTGTAACTTCACACCGTCTTGCGACTCGCCATCGCCGTCACCGCATAACCAATACACGCCGCCAATATCGACCCCGTCAGAATCCCCATCCGGTCCTCCCCCGCAAACTCACTGGCGCCCGGCACAAACGCCAGAGAGCCGACAAACAGGCTCATGGTGAAACCGATACCGCATAGGATCGCCACGCCGAATACCTGGCCCCAGTTGGCGCCGGAGGGCAGGGCGGCGATGCCGGTCTTGACGGCGAGCCAGGTGAGGCCGAACACGCCGATGGTCTTGCCGATCAGTAGGCCGGTGGCAATGCCCATGGGCACGTGGTGGGTGAAGCTTTCCAGGCTGACCCCAGTCAGTGACACACCCGCATTGGCAAAGGCAAACAGCGGCAGGATGCCGTAGGCGACCCACGGATGCAGGGCATGCTCCAGGGTCATCAAAGGTGAAGGCTCGGCGTTCTTGGTGCGCATAGGGATGCAGAACGCCAGGGTCACACCGGCCAGGGTGGCATGCACGCCACTCTTGAGTACGCACACCCACAGGATCAGGCCGATGATCAGGTACGGACCCAGTTTGATCACCCCCAGGCGGTTCATGGCAATCAGTGCTATCAAGCACAGGCCCGCGCCCGCCAGGGAAGCACCGGACAGGTCGGCCGAATAGAACAGAGCAATCACGATGATCGCACCCAGGTCATCAATGATGGCCAGGGTCATCAGAAACAGTTTCAGCGACACCGGCACACGCTTGCCCAACAGAGCCAGGACGCCAAGGGCGAAGGCGATGTCGGTGGCCATCGGGATCGCCCAGCCGGACAGCGCAGCGGGGTAGTCCTTGTTGATAGCCCAGTAGATCAGCGCCGGCACCACCATGCCGCCGATGGCCGCAGCCCCCGGCAATACCACTTGCGATGGCTTGGACAGGTGGCCGTCAAGCAACTCGCGCTTGACCTCCAGGCCGATCAGCAGGAAGAACAAGGCCATCAGGCCATCGTTGATCCACAGCAGGGCAGGCTTGGCGATTTTCAACGCACCCACCTGGGCCACCACCGGCACCTCGAGAAAGGCGTTGTAAAGGTGCGAAAGCGGTGAGTTGTTGATGATCAACGCCAGGGCGGCGGCGGCGATCAATAACAGGCCACTGGCGGCTTCCAGCTGGAAGAAACGGGTGAAAGTGCTACGCAGAGGCAAGGGATGCTCTCCAATCAAGGTTCAATAGGTGGGTACCCTAACCCGTACCGTTAGTTGTTAAAACAAAAGTTATATTCTTATTTGTTATAAGTGGGGCGTGCCGTCAACGTCGCTTTCACCGCAGGTAATTGTGTGTCCAATTGAGTCGTTACTGTATCTGTGTGGAGTGTAGGAAACCTCCTAAGATTGGTGTTGAAAACTCTTAGAGAACTCCAGCATGAGCGACCACCGTCCCTGGGCCCGCGAAGCCATTCGCATCATTGAAGCGGACTTCCAGCGCAGCGCCGATACGCACCTGATTCCGCTGCCACTGCCGGGCCTGCCGGGTATCGCGTTGTACTTCAAGGACGAATCCAGCCACCCCACAGGTAGCCTCAAGCATCGGCTGGCCCGCTCGCTGTTCCTCTATGCGCTGTGCAATGGCTGGCTCAAGCCAGGTGCGCCGGTGATCGAAGCCTCCAGTGGCTCCACCGCCATTTCCGAAGCCTACTTTGCGCGCTTGCTCGGCCTGCCGTTTATTGCGGTAATGCCGGCGACCACCTCCCAAGAGAAAATCGCGCAGATTGCCTTTTATGGTGGCAAGAGCCATTTGGTACAAGATCCGACGCAGATCTACGCCGAATCTGAACGCCTGGCGCAGGAAAGTGGCGGTCATTTTATGGACCAGTTCACCTACGCGGAGCGTGCCACCGACTGGCGGGCGAACAACAACATCGCCGAGTCGATCTTCCAGCAGATGCGCTTTGAGCAGCATCCGGTGCCCAGTTGGCTGATCTCCAGCCCTGGCACTGGCGGCACCACGGCGACCTTGGGCCGCTACGTGCGTTATCGCCAGCATTGCACCCGTGTGCTGTGCGCCGATGCCGAGCGTTCGGTGTTCTTCGACTTCTATCAAAGCGGTGATGCCAGCTTGCGATTGGACTGTGGTTCGCGCATCGAAGGCATCGGCCGGCCCCGGGTGGAGGCTTCGTTCCTGCCCAAAGTGATTGATGCGATGGTCAAGGTGCCGGACGCGTTGTCGCTGGCAGCGATGCATTACCTGGCCGGGCGTTTGGGGCGGCGAGTGGGTGGTTCCAGCGGGACAAACCTGGTGGGCGCGCTGTTAGCGGCGCAGCAGATGAAAGCGGCGGGGGAGTCGGGGTCGATCGTGGCGATCTTGTGTGATGGCGGCGAGCGTTATGCCACGACTTATTACGATCAGGCGTGGCTGGCAGCCCAAGGCTATGAGTTGGAGGGGTTGATTGCGCTTGTTGCGGCGTGCGTCGAACAAGGCCAACGATTGCCAGATAGCATCTTGCGCGCGAATATCTGACCAGACACAAAAACTAATGTGGGAGCTGGCTTGCCTGCGATGGCAGTCGTTCAGCCAACTCCTGTGTGGGCTGACACTCCGCTATCGCAGGCAAGCCAGCTCCCACAGATGATTTGTGGTGGCTGGCTGAATGTTGTCAGGCTTCGAGGCCGAGCATATCCCGGGCCACCGCCTCGGCAATCCGAATCCCATCCACACCGGCGGACAGAATCCCACCCGCGTAGCCAGCACCTTCGCCAGCCGGGAATAGGCCTTTGATGTTCAAGCTCTGCATCGACTCGTCGCGGGTGATCCGCAGCGGCGACGAGGTGCGTGTCTCGATGCCGGTCAACACCGCATCGTGCAGCGAGTAGCCCTTGATCTGCTTCTCGAACGCCGGCAGCGCTTCACGGATGGCCTCGATGGCGAAGTCCGGCAAGGCCAGGGCCAAGTCGCCCAGTGCTACGCCGGGCTTGTAGGACGGCTCCACACTGCCGATGGCCGTGGACGGTTTGCCGGCGATGAAATCACCCACCAATTGCGCCGGAGCTTCGTAGTTGCTGCCACCGAGGATGTAGGCGTGGGACTCCAGGCGCTCCTGCAGCTCAATACCGGCCAGCGGCCCGCCTGGGTAATCTACTTCCGGGGTGATGCCGACCACGATGCCGGAGTTGGCATTGCGTTCGTTACGCGAGTACTGGCTCATGCCGTTGGTGACGACACGATTGGGCTCGGAAGTGGCCGCTACCACGGTGCCGCCTGGGCACATGCAGAAGCTGTAGACCGAGCGGCCGTTCTTGGCGTGGTGTACCAACTTGTAGTCAGCCGCCCCGAGTTTCGGATGCCCGGCGTATTTACCCAGGCGCGCGGCATCGATCAGCGATTGAGGGTGTTCGATACGGAAACCCACCGAGAACGGCTTGGCTTCCATGTACACGCCGCGACCGTGCAGCATGCGGAAGGTGTCACGGGCGCTGTGGCCCAGGGCCAGGATCACGTGTTTGGACAGGATCTGTTCGCCGCCATCCACCACCACGCCGCAGAGTTGGCCCTCTTCGATCAGCACGTCGGTAACCCGCTGTTCAAAGCGCACTTCACCGCCTAGGGCGATGATCTGCTCGCGCATGTTTTCCACGACGCCGGTCAGGCGGAAGGTACCGATGTGCGGCTTGCTGACGTAGAGGATTTCTTCCGGCGCGCCGGCTTTCACAAACTCATGCAAGACTTTGCGGCCGTGGAATTTCGGGTCCTTGATCTGGCTGTACAGCTTGCCATCGGAGAACGTCCCGGCGCCGCCTTCGCCGAACTGCACGTTGGATTCTGGGTTGAGCACGCTTTTACGCCACAGGCCCCAGGTGTCCTTGGTGCGTTGGCGCACTTCCTTGCCGCGCTCGAGGATGATTGGTTTGAAACCCATCTGTGCCAGCAACAGCCCGGCAAAAATCCCGCAAGGGCCGAAACCCACCACGATTGGACGTCCCGTCAAGCCTTCCGGTGCCTGACCCACCACGTTGTAGCTCACGTCCGGTGCCGGGTTGACGTTGCGGTCATCAGCGAACTTGAGCAGCAAGGCAGCTTCGCCCTTTACGTTCAAGTCGATGGTGTAGATGAAGCACAGCTCCGAGGATTTCTTGCGCGCGTCGTAGCTGCGTTTGAACAGGGTGAAATCGAGCAGGTCATCACTGGCGATGCCCAGGCGCTGCACGATGGCAGGCCGCAGGTCTTCTTCGGGATGGTCGATGGGCAGCTTGAGTTCGGTGATTCGTAACATGACGGGATCCGGTAGGCGGCGGACAAAATGGCCGGCTGTTTTGCAAACCGGCGATTATAAGCCTCAATGGCGGTTTCCCGTCATGTTAAAACAGCGCCGGGCGCAGTCAGTCGTCGCGCGAGCCGCCAAACGACGCGCAACCACGCTGTACCTGGCCATTGACGCGCAACTCGGCGGTCATGTGTTGCAAGCTACCGCTGGCGCTGTCCACGCAGCGTTGCGGGGCTACCCACAACTCGACATGCTGGTTGTTGGCTTCGGTCATCAGGTTGAAGCGGCCGTCACCGATTTGCTCTTCCACATACGGCACCGCCAAGGGCGGCTGGCCTTCACGTTCCAGCACCATGCCCTTGGCGGTGACGTTCATTGCCCAGGCCGGTTTGTGGCCGTTGGCCCGCAGGATCATGCGCTTGAAATCCGGGTCTTCGCAGGCTGAGGTCGAGCGCTCTACACGGTAGAGTTGCTGCAGGTCCACCGAGCCTTGGGTGCCGGCCGCGACGCCGGAGAACTTGCCGCGCAGGTCGGCAAACAGCGCCCCTTGCTGGCCGGCCAGGGAAGCGGCTTCCTGCAGGATATTGGTGCCACCGGTGTCGTTGACCACGTAGTTGCGCTTGTCGTTGCACGGTTGGAACAGCAGCTTGTCACCCACCGCCGTGAGTTCGCCCTGCATGCGGGTCATGCCCGCAAGCGACGGCTTGGCCGGCTCGCTCTCGAACATCTGGCAGGCGGCGAACAGAGGAAGCAGGGCAAACAAGGCAAGGGTACGGGCGGCACGCATAAGGGGTCTCCAGACAAGTGCCGACACGTTACGCAGGCTGGCGGTGCATCACAACCCCACCGGCCAGCTTCAGGCAATTCTTACGGACGCGGGATTTAGCCGACGATAAAGGTCTGACCGGTTTGCAAGCCTTCGACGCTTTTGGCGTAGGCCAATGCCACATCAGCACCCGGTACGGGTTTGTAGCCACGGAAATACGGCGCATAGCTGTCCATGGCTTCAACCAACACATTCGCACTCACCGAGTTGACCCGCAGGCCCCGTGGCAATTCGATCGCGGCCGCTTTGACGAAGGCATCGATTGCGCCGTTGACCAATGCCGCCGAAGCGCCGGTGCGGATCGGGTCACGGTTGAGAATGCCGCTGGTGAAGGTGAACGACGCACCGTCGTTGGCGTATTGCTGGCCGATCAGCAGCAGGTTGACCTGGCCCATCAGCTTGTCCCGCAGGCCCAGTTCAAAGTCGCTTTCGCTCATCTCACCCAGTGCCACGAAGTTCACACTACCTGCCGCGCAAACCAGGGCATCGAACTTGCCGGTCTGTTCGAATAGTGTGCGGATCGAGGCGCTGTCGCTGATATCCACCTGGAAATCACCGCTGCTACGGCCAATGCTGATCACCTCGTGACGCTGTGCCAGTTCGGCCTTGACCGCTGAGCCGACAGTGCCACTGGCGCCAATCAATAGGATTTTCATGCTGATGTTCCTCCAGGGGGTAAGTGAAGGTTCAGTCTAGAGTGGCTTTTTCCCTGGATAAACGTGCTAATAGGCAACCTTTGGTTTTCAAATGGAAACAATCCATGAGCGAGATGGATGACCTGGCAGCGTTCGCCGTGTTGATCGAAGCGGGTAGCTTTACCGTGGCAGCGCAACAACTGGGTTGCAGCAAAGGCCAATTGTCCAAGCGTATCAGCCAGTTGGAAGCGCAGTTTTGCGTGGTGTTGCTGCACCGCACCACTCGCAAGCTCAGCCTGACCGCTGCGGGTGCCGCGTTGTTGCCCCAGGCCCAGGCGTTGGTGGTGCAAGTGGACCGCGCCCGTCAGGCATTGGCCCGGCTCAAGGACGATCTGGCGGGGCCGGTGCGTATGACGGTTCCGGTGTCGTTGGGAGAAACGTTCTTTGATGGCTTGCTGCTGGAGTTCTCAAAGCAGTACCCGCAGGTGCAGATTGAATTGGAACTGAACAACAGCTACCGGGACCTGGCGCGGGATGGCTTTGACCTGGGGGTTCGTTCCGGTGCGATTGAAAACGAGCGCCTGGTGGCCAAGCCGTTGCTGGCCTGGCACGAGATGACGTGTGCCAGCCCGGCGTATCTTGAACAGCACGGCGAACCACAAACCCCAGCCGACCTGGCGACTCACACCTGCCTGCTCAACAGCCACTACAGCGGTCGCGAAGAGTGGTTGTACCACCAACAGCACGAGCTATTGCGCGTACGGGTCAGTGGCACCTTCGCTTCCAACCACTACAACCTGCTGAAGAAGGCCGCGCTGGTGGGCGCTGGTATCGCCCGCCTGCCATCCTACGTACTGCCAGCGGAATTGGCTGACGGTCGATTGCGCTGGCTCCTGCGCGATTATCAGACGCGAAGCATGCCGATGTATCTGGTTCATCCCTATCAGGGAGGCTTGCCGCGCCGTACCCACGTGTTGGCCGATTACCTGGTGGCGTGGTTCAAGCGCAGCGGCGAAGCCCTCGATCGGCTTTAACGGTAGCGGCGGGCGATCAAGTGGTCGATGGACAGGCGCCCAGGGCCCTTGGCCACTAACAGCAGCAACAGGGCAATCCAGGTGCCGTGGGTGGGGTAGGCGTCCGGGTAGACGAACAGCTGAATGACCAGCGTCATGCCGATCAGTGCCAGGGCCGAGAATCGCGTGGCAAACCCCACCAGGATCAGGACCGGGAAAAAGTGCTCGGCGAACGCCGCCATATGCGCCGCCACTTCTGGCGACAGGAGCGGTACGTGGTATTCACTGCGAAACAGCGGCAGGGTCGAAGCGGCGAGCCGAGGTTCGCCCAGTTCGAAGGTGCCGCCGATCACGTCCACCGCAAAACCCTCCACCTTGGTTTGCCCGGACTTCCAGAACACCGCGGCAATGGAAAAACGTGCGACAAAAGCTATCACGCTGTAGGGGATTTGCTCGAAAAGTTGAATGATCCGTTCAACCAGGCGCGGTAGGAAAGTGTTCATGGCGATACCTTTTGTTCGGTGTGCAGATGAGTGATGGCGTTGTGAGTGATCAGCAGCGTGAGGCATTGGTGCAGATCAAATTCGGGCGCGGCGGCCAGGGCCAGCTCCATGGCCTTTTCCAGTGGCGTGCCGCGGTCGAGGCTGTTGATAAAGGCCACTGAACCACTGTCGATGGCGAACACTTTGACCGCCAGGCCTTGGCGAAGCACCAACGCGCTCTGGGCGTGCCAGGGGTTGAGGGTGGCCAGGCCGCCTTCGATCTGATGGGCTGCCCACACCGCGACTACGGCATACGGCGAGTCCAGCGTGGACAACGAGGGATTCAGTTGCAGGCGCAACCCACCCAAGTCCGTTTGGCCTTGCAGGGCCTGGAGTACGGCGTGTTGGTCCAGCGGCTGGCAATCGGCCGCGTGGTAGGCACACACCCGCAAGCGCTCCAGCCGGGCGATATCCGCCAGGTAGGGCACGCTGGCCGCAGGCTCAAAACCCTGGATGAACGCGGCCAGGGTGCTGCCGTAGTCGCTGATAATCGGGCTGGTGGGCGGATGCGCTTGCACGTAGAGGCCGGCCATGGCACGGAAAAACTCATCGCCCACCAGTTGCAGAGTCACGGGATAGGCGGTAGCCAGCGCATTGATCAATGAGCTGTGCACGTTATTGCGATACACCGTAAAGCGGCTGGCAGGGTCGGCACCGTTACTGCTGAACAATCCATCGGGGCAAGGCTGGTCTGGCGTCAGCAGTGCCTTGGAAAACGCGTCGTAAAGACTCATGGGCGGACCTGCCGTAAATGCCAATCGGCGTGCTCAGCTTCCGCTTGCAGCACAGTGAACGCGGGCACTTGGTTGTCTCGTTCGATCAGTGTCGCCACCGGCCCGATACGTGCCAGTACCTGTTCATATAGTTGCCACACGGCGTTATCGATGGGTGCGCCATGGTCATCAATCAACAGGCGGTCACCCAGGCTGTCGGTGTCTTCGGCAAACCCGGCCAGATGAATCTCATCCACCGCGTGCAAGGGCAGGGCATCTATGTAGGAATGTGGATTGCGTTGGTGGTTGATGCAGGACACATAGACGTTGTTCACATCCAGCAGCAGGCCGCAGCCGGTGCGGCGGATGATCTCGCTGATGAAGTCGGTCTCGTCCAGGGTAGAGCGCTGCAATTGCAGGTAGGTTGAAGGGTTTTCCAGCAGCAACGGGCGCTTGAGGGTGCTTTGCACCTGGTCAACGTGTTCGCACACCCGTTGCAGGGTGGCGTTGTCGTAGGCCAGGGGCAGCAGGTCATTGAGGAACACCTGGCCGTGGCTGGACCAGGCCAGGTGTTCGGAAAAAGACTGGGGTTGATAGCGTTCGATCAGCCGGGCCAACCGCGCCAGGTGTTCACGGCACAGAGGGCCTTCGCCGCCGATGGACAGGCCCACGCCATGCAGCGACAGCGGATACTGTTCGCGGATCAAACCCAAGTAGTGATGAAACGGGCCGCCGGCCACCATGTAGTTTTCGGCGTGCACTTCAAAAAAACCGATATCGGGTGAGGTCTCGAGTACTTCAATAAAGTGCTCAGGCTTGAGCCCCAGCCCGGCCCGGCGTGGGAGGCCGGGCGCCTGAGCCTGGGGGACGGCTTGCAGGGATGAAAGGGTCATCATCAGTACTCAGGCTTGGCAGGTAATCAAGACTTGGCGGTGAAGGCAGCTTCCTGGCCGAAACCAGTTGGCGAGGTGGAGCTTGGGGTTTTAAGGCAGGTACCGGCTGGGACCAGTTTCCAGGCGTTGGCCTGGTCTTTGGTTTTCGAGGTGCCGGCGCAGGAAGTACCGGCGCCTGCGGCGCAATCGTTCTTGCCGGCTTCGGCGACACCGAAGCATTTTTGCATGTCGTCGGCAGCGTGGGCGGTGGTGGCCAGGGTGGACAGGCTCAGGGCGGAACCGAGGGCCAGGATCAGGGAGGCGGCGGACAGTTTAGTGGTCATGGTCTATCTCCAGCAGTGGGTTGAGTTGGCGGGCTTGAATGCCTGCTTGTAGCAGTAGAGGTGACGGGAAGGAGTCTGTTACACACCTGTCGAAAATAATTTTGGTTTCGCAAAATTTAAGGATCACACAAAGCAAATGTGGGAGCGGGGGGGGGGGGGGGGGGGGGGGGGGGGGGGGGGGGGGGGGGGGGGGGGGGGGGGGGGGGGGGGGGGGGGGGGGGGGGGGGGGGGGGGGGGGGGGGGGGGGGGGGGGGGGGGGGGGGGGGGGGGGGGGGGGGGGGGGGGGGGGGGGGGGGGGGGGGGGGGGGGGGGGGGGGGGGGGGGGGGGGGGGGGGGGGGGGGGGGGGGGGGGGGGGGGGGGGGGGGGGGGGGGGGGGGGGGGGGGGGGGGGGGGGGGGGGGGGGGGGGGGGGGGGGGGGGGGNCGCCGAGGTATGCCTCACGCACCTTCGGATCGGTCAGCAACTGCTCGCCAGTGCCCTGCATCACCACCCGGCCGTTTTCCAGCACGTAGGCGCGGTCAGCGATTTTAAGCGCCTGGTTGGCGTTCTGCTCCACCAGGAACACCGTTACACCGTCCTTGCGCAGCTGTTCGATGATGTCGAAGATCTGCTGGATGATGATCGGTGCCAGGCCCAGTGACGGTTCGTCCAGCAGCAACAGCTTGGGTTTGCTCATCAGTGCCCGGCCAATGGCGAGCATTTGCTGCTCGCCGCCGGACATGGTGCCGCCGCGCTGGCTGAAGCGCTCCTTGAGCCTTGGGAACAGGTGCAGCACCTTGTCCATCTGCTCCTGGAAATCGCCCTTGTCGGTGAAGAACCCGCCCATGGCGAGGTTCTCTTCAACGGTCAGGCGCGAGAACACGCGACGGCCTTCCGGCACTACCGCAATGCTCTTGCGCATGATTTGCGACGACTGCTGGCCCACCAACTCCTCACCCATGTAGCGGATGCTGCCGCTATGGGCTTGGGGCGAACCACACAGGGTCATGAGCAAGGTCGATTTACCGGCGCCGTTGGCACCGATCAGCGTGACGATTTCACCCTGGCGGATCTCCACGTTGACGCTGTGCAGGGCCTGGATCTTGCCGTAGAAAGTGGAAACGTTTTCGAATTGCAGCATTTTACGCTTCCCCCAAATAGGCTTTGATCACTTCAGGATTGTCGCGGATCTGCTCCGGCGTCCCGTCGGCCAGCGGCGTGCCCTGGTTGATCACCACGATGTGGTCGGAAATGCTCATGACCAGTTTCATATCGTGTTCGATCAGCAGCACCGTGACGTTGTGTTCCTCACGTAGCACGCTGATCAGCGCCTTGAGGTCTTCGGTTTCCTTGGGGTTCAAGCCAGCGGCTGGTTCGTCGAGCATCAGGATCCGCGGGCGGGTCATCATGCAGCGGGCGATTTCCAGGCGACGCTGCTGACCATAGGCCAGGGTGCCGGCCGGGCGGTTGGCGAACTCGGTGAGGTTGACCTTGTCCAGCCAGTACGCGGCGAATTCCATGGCCTCGCGCTCGCTCTTGCGGAACGCCGGGGTCTTGAACAGGCCTGCCAGGAAGTTGGTGTTCAGGTGACGGTGCTGGGCGATCAACAGGTTCTCGACCGCTGTCATGTCCTTGAACAACCGTACGTTCTGGAAGGTGCGCACCACGCCCTTGCGGGCGATCTCGTGGCCGGCCAGGCCCTGGATCGGCTGCCCGTCCAGCAGGATGCTGCCACCGCTCGGCTTGTAGAAACCGGTGAGGCAGTTGAACACCGTGGTCTTGCCGGCGCCGTTAGGGCCGATCAAGGCAACCACTTGTTTCTCTTTCACGGTCAGGGCCACGCCGTTGACCGCCAGCAAGCCGCCGAAGCGCATGCTCAAGTTTTCGACTTTCAGGATCTCGCGGCTCATTTGCGCAGCTCCATGTGTGGACGTTGCATGGGCAGCAGGCCTTGAGGACGCCAGATCATCATCAGCACCATCATGGCGCCGAACATCAACATGCGGTATTCGCTGAACTCACGCATCATTTCCGGCAGCAGGATCATTACGATTGCCGCCAGGATCACGCCCAACTGCGAGCCCATGCCACCCAATACCACGATGGCGAGGATGATCGCCGACTCGATAAAGGTGAACGACTCCGGGGTGACCAAGCCTTGGCGAGCCGCGAAGAAGCTGCCGGCAAAACCTGCGAACGCAGCACCCAGGGTGAACGCGGAGAGTTTGATGATGGTCGGGTTCAGGCCCAGGGCGCGGCAGGCGATCTCATCTTCGCGCAGGGCTTCCCACGCACGGCCGATTGGCATGCGCAGCAGGCGGTTGATCACGAACAACGCGGCCAGTGCCAGCACCAGCGCCACCAGGTACAGGAACACCACTTTGCTCACCGGGTTGTAGTCGATCCCGAAGTACTCGTGGAACGTCTGCATGCCTTCTGCGGCGGTACGGTCGAACGACAGCCCGAAGAAGGTGGGTTTGGGAATGCTGCTGATGCCGTTGGGGCCACCGGTGATGTCGGTGAGGTTACGCAGGAACAACCGAATGATTTCACCGAAACCCAGGGTCACGATGGCCAGGTAGTCACCGCGCAAACGCAGCACCGGGAAGCCCAGCAGGAAGCCGAATGTCGCCGCCGCCATGCCCGCCAACGGCAAGCAGATCCAGAAGCTCCAGCCCAGGTAGTGCGAGAGCAGCGCATAGGTGTACGCACCCACGGCGTAGAAGCCCACATAACCCAAGTCGAGCAGGCCGGCCAGGCCCACCACGATGTTCAGGCCCAGGCCCAGCAACACGTAGATCAGGATCAGGGTGGCGATGTCGACGGCGCCGCGCGAGCCGAAGAACGGCCAGATCAACGCAGCCACGATCAGGCCGATGATGATGTAGCGCTGGGTGCGCGGCAGGGTCAGGAATTGGCTGACCTTGGGCGATACCAGCGGGCCACGGTTGCTCTTGAGCAAGGCACTGAATTGATCGCTGAACAACACGCGCAGGAACATCAGCACCGAACACAGGGCAATGACAGTCAGGGTCACGGGCCCGGTGCCATGCACTTCCAGGTTGATGCCGACAATGCTCAGCTTGAGGCCGAGTACCGGAAAGGCCACGGCCCAGACCAGCAAGGCGCTGAAAAACGCCGATTTAAGATATCTGCTCATACTTTCTCAACCTCCGGACGGCCCAGGATGCCGGTCGGACGGAACAACAGCACCAGAACCAAGAGGCCGAACGCCACGACGTCCTTGTATTGGTCGCCGAAGATATCGGCGCCGAACGCTTCGGCCACACCCAGCACCAGGCCACCGAGCATCGCGCCCGGGATACTGCCGATGCCGCCCAAGACCGCTGCGGTAAAAGCCTTGAGGCCTACCAGGAAACCGGCGTTGGGGTTGATCACGCCGTACTGCATGCTCAGCAGCACCGCCGCAACGGCAGCCAGTGCGGCACCGATCACGAAGGTCAGGGCGATGATGTTGTTGGTGTTGATGCCCAGCAGGTTGGCCATCTTGATGTCTTCGGCGCAGGCCCGGCAGGCGCGCCCCAGACGGGAGCGGGAGATGAACAGGGTCAGGCCCAGCATGGCCACCAGGGTGACGACGAAGACCAGGATCTGCATGTACGAAACCAGCACTTCTTGTGCGCCACCCGGGCCGAAGGAGAAGCTCCCCGGGATCAGGTTGGGAATGGATTTATCCTTGGAATCCTGGGACAGCAATACGGTGTTCTGCAGGAAAATCGACATGCCGATGGCGGAAATCAACGGGATCAGGCGGTTGCTGCCACGCAAGGGGCGATACGCAACGCGCTCGATACTGTAGCCATAGGCACTGGTCACGACGATCGACGCAAGGAACGCGGCGGTCATCAACAGCGGCAGGGAATGGATACCCATCATGGCCAGCCCGGCAAGGGCGATAAAGGCCACGTAGGAACCAATCATGTAGACCTCGCCATGGGCGAAGTTGATCATTCCAATGATGCCGTAAACCATTGTGTAGCCAATGGCTATCAAGGCATAGGTGCTGCCAACGGTCATCCCGTTAACCAGCGTTTGGAAAAAATGATAGATCTCAGGCATTACAGCGCTCCTAAAAACCCGATACGCATTTCACTGGTGGAGTCATGTTCCGGCCCCGGGCTGTGTTCTGTGACCACATTTGCCCAGCGCGTTTGCCAGCGAACCGCTGGTGACGGTTTTAAGATTTTCAGGTGAGCCAGCGCCCGGATCGCGGGTGACAGGCCCATAAACCTCGTAAAACAAAGCCCACTGCTCTCACAGTGGGCTTGTTGGACCAGTAACGCCTGGCTTACTGAGGGGAAACTTCGGTTTTTGGTTTGCCGAAGTGCCATTCGTAGACCACGAACTTGAAGTCCTTCAGGTCGCCCTTGGCATCAAAGCTCAGGTCGCCGGTTGGGGTCTTGAAGGTGCCTGCGTGGATGGCTGCTGCCACCTTGGCGGTGTCTTCGCTCTTCGCGGCAGCGATACCGCCAGCGATGACTTCAACAGCCGAGTAGGCCGGGAACACGAATGGACCGGTTGGGTCCTGCTTGTTCTTGGTGAACTCTTCAACAATTGCCTTGTTGGCCGGATCGGTGTCGAAGGATTTTGGCAGGGTGACCAGCAGGCCTTCGGAAGCGCCCTGGGCGATTTGCGAGATGGAGTCGTTGCCGACGCCTTCTGGGCCCATGAACTTGGCATTCACGCCTTTTTCCTTGGCTTGGCGCAGGATCAGGCCCAGCTCAGGGTGGTAGCCGCCGTAGTAGACGAAGTCGACGTTGGCTTGCTTGAGCTTCTGGATCAGGGAACCGAAGTCTTTGTCGCCCGCGTTGATGCCTTCGAAGAGGGCAACCTTGGTGCCTTTTTTCTCGAGGGTCTGTTTGACGGCGGTGGCGATACCTTCACCGTATTGCTGTTTGTCGTGGATCACAGCAACGACTTTCGGCTTCACGTGGTCGGCGATGTAGTTACCGGCGGCAGGGCCTTGAGCGCTGTCCAGGCCAATGGTACGGAACACCAGTTTATAACCACGGGAAGTGATTTCCGGGCTGGTGGCGGCCGGGGTAATCATGATCACGCCTTCGTCTTCATAAATATCGGACGCTGGCTGAGTGGAGCTGGAGCAGAGGTGGCCGACCACGAACTTGACGCCGTCGTTGACCACTTTGTTGGCGACGGCAACGGCTTGTTTAGGATCGCAAGCGTCGTCGTATTCCTTGGCCTCAAGCAGTTTGCCGTCGACGCCGCCCTTGGCGTTGATGTCGGCGATGGCTTGCTTGGCACCCATGAATTGCATGTCGCCGTATTGCGTCACCGGGCCGGTTTTCGGGCCGGCGATGCCGATCTTGATGGTGTCGGCTGCGAACGAATGGCCGGCAACCCCAGCCAGGACCATTGCGGCAAACAGTTTGGAAATCTGCTTAGTAGCCTTATTCATAGTGCTCCACTCTTACTGTTGTATTTTTTATAGTTCTAGCGGCCTTGTGAGCTGCTGAACCGGATCAGATATCTCGGATATCCCCCGGCAGTGCCCTGGCAACTGTACCGGTACAGTGTAGAGCGCCGGTTGATCGCTTGAAAAGCTGGCTGCTGGGGGCAAAACCCGGGCGTGTCGCTTAAATGAAAGAAAAAGACAGAATTGCGGCGGGTTGATGCCGGAGTCTCGGGCAATCCTTGGCTTTTCTGACACTTTCTATCGATGACTCATTTGCAACTGGGTTTTTCTACAAGAGCCGCGACGTTATGATTGCGCCGATTTTTTACTCAGGTGAATTCCCATGACGCAAGAACCTAGCACCCTCTATGCCAAGCTGCTCGGCGAAACCGCCGAAATTTCTTGGAAGGAGCTTGAGCCGTTCTTTGCCAAGGGTGCCCTATTGTGGGTCGATGCCGGCCTGGATTTGATCGAAGCCGCCGAGGGAATGGCCGAAGACAACCGTGACAAAGTCGCTGCCTGGCTGGCCTCAGGCAGCCTTGGCGAGGTGTCTGCGACGCGGGCATTGGACTTGGTTGAACGCGATCCTAGCCTATGGGCAGTGGTGGTTTCGCCGTGGATCCTGATCCAGGAAAGGGCGGCCTGATAAAATCGAGCACCAAAAAGGTGCGAGATTCTCTCGAGAATAAGTGTGTAGCCGAGTAACCGCTGAGACGGTGATGGCATCTTGCCGTAGAGAAAGGTCACAGCTGAGGGTGACGTGCGCGTCATGGGAACAGTTTTCTCACCGCTAAACCTGCGGAAGAATTGTTTCTCGGTGTGAACAAAGGCGCCTAACCATCAGAAAAGTCCGTAAGGCTCGATGAATTTTTGGTGGATTCCGGTAAAGTTCGCGGCTTGTTCCATGGAGCTAGCCATGCCGTCAGCGCTGCCACCTTTAGAGAAAATGCCGCACCAGTTGCTCTACCTTGTCTACGGTAATGGGGATGTTTATCGGCGCGAGGCCAAGTTCAGCATTCTCACTGCCCTGTCCCAGCTCAAATCAGGCGAGTCGCTGTGCATCCGGGTCATGACCGATCGCCCGCAGGACTACATCGGCTGGCCGGTTGAAACCATCGAGTTGGACCCACAGACCCTCGCTCGGTGGCAAGGCGAAAACGGTTATATCCATCGCCGCAAGGCCTGTGCCATCGCCCAGGGCCTGACGCTGGCAGACAAAACCCTGTTCGTCGACACCGACACGTTGTTCCTCAAGTCTCCCCATCGTGTGTTCGAGCTGATCGAGCCCGGCCAATACGTGATGGACGAGTTCGAATACGATTGGAGCTATGTGTGCAAGCGCCCCGACTACCTCAAGCTGGGTCGTCACCTGCACGCTCACGGCATCAGCGCCAGTAACAGCTTCAAGCTCTACAACAGTGGCCTGTGTGGTGTGCGGGCCAGCGATGGGCCGCTGCTCGACACATCGATTCGGCTGATCGACGAGTGGACCCGCGACGCGTTCGAGATCCATACCATCGAACAAGTCGCAATTTCCTTCGCGATGCGCGGCAATACGGTGCGCGAGGCGCGCAAGTTTGTTCATCACTTCTATGCCGACAAGCGCTTCTTCCATGCGATGCAGGCACATTTCTTCAACCTGCATGGTGAGGCGTTCGACCCCGCGCTGGTTACGCGATGCCTGGACGTGCCCAAGGTCAAGCCGGTGCCGTCGCCCTGGCAGCGGCTGCGTATCAAATGGAAGTTGCGCAATCATCGCAAGCACGTGAAAAGGGTCGGCCGTGACTTGCTCTACGGCAGCGCGGCGCCAGCGCATCCTTATTACGATGTCTGTCGACATGGCTGGTGGGAGTCGGCGTTGCGTGAAATCCGCGGGTGGGACGAAGTCGAGCAGAAAAGGTTTTTTGGCACGAGCGAGAGTCACTGGCCAACACAATTACCCCGGCCTACCAAGCCGACCGACGAGCAAAAGATCCTCACTTTCCTGCGCCAACAACAGGCGCGCTGAAAGGGCGACGGCGTCGAGCGGCGCCGTCGCCTGTGCTCAGGTGGTCTTGCCCGTGTGGTTATTCAACGAAATCACCTTGGTCTTGCCGATCCGGTGACGGTAGATCTCACGCAGGTACTTGACCGCCTTCTTCACGCAATCCCGTGACAGGCGAATGTCATTGATCGACACAAACTTGTCCTTGTCGTTGATCAACTCGCGGTACTTTTTCTCATACATCGGCTTGATCGCGTACCAGTTGGTATCGAGGATTTTTGCCGGGTTCTCGAACTCGTTGAGCAACTCGTCGATACGGTCTTCGTCGAAGTCCTCGTGGATGATGAAGTCCAGGATCGAGTTGTCCAGCGTGTCATCGAAGCGGTACGGGTTGCGCGCAAAGCAGCGTTTGATAAACGCCACGATCAGCGTGAGGAAGTCGTCCGACAGGCACGGGCTTTTGGCGATCAAGGTGGTCAACGACAGGTTGGCCGACGCGCCGATCACCAGGGCATAACGCTTTAGGGTGGTGTTGGGGAACAGGCTGTTGAGGTGGGTCTTGAGCCGGTTCAGGTCCATGTAGGACAGCTTGTAGTCCTTGGGCAGCGACACAATGGACACCACCGACGAGCAGTTCTTGAAGAAGTGCAGGTCATGCAGCGCCGCCGCGTCATAGCCCGAATTCTTGTATTGCTCCAGGGACGCCTTGTAGCGTTTGGATTCAATCGGCAACAGGCTGATGCCTTCGATGGCTTGGGTGACCTTGTTGAAGTGCGGCAGGTCGATGGAGCGGAAGAACAGGTCATCGATATTCAGGCGCTGGGGTTCTTTCTCGAACACCTTGAACTTGTCGCTCGACGGCGGCGGGGTTTCCGGCACCACGGATTCGGCGTAGGCAATCGCCACCGGGCCGGCCAGGCTCATAAACAGGTCGTTGGCATCCAGGCGAATGGTTTCGCCAATGTCGATACCGGCGCGACGGAAGTAATTCTGGTCGTAGTCGGTGGTCACCGCTTGGGCCGTGAGGATGTTGAAGATCTGCTGGGAGATGTACTGGTTGGCGTGTTTTTCCATGGCATTGACATCAATGTTCTGGATATTGCCGTCATCGCTTTCTTCGGCGTAACGCATGATGTCGTTGGAGATCAGCATCATCGCGTTCCACGGGCGGATGCGGCCTTTAACGCTGGCTTCGCTGCTGTCTTCGTTGGCGAAGTTGTAAGAGAAGTCCCATTCTTCCGACAGGTACTTGCACAGCAAGCGCCCGGCGTTGATATGCAGCGCCTCGGACATTTCACTGCGGTGGTCGGAAATATTCGGCAGCACGCAGATACCGCTGGTGAAGATCGGCTCGAACACAAAGGCATGGCCGCTCTTGCTGTCGTGCTCGTCGGCGGGCTTGGTGTCGAACGTCTTGTTCATGTACGAGTGCTGTTGGGCCAGGCCGAATTCCGAGGCCATGCCCGAACCGGTACCGCCGCCAGCGCTGAAAATCGAAAAATACAGGCGCGACTGGTTGGCCTTGATGCCGCAGGAATCGATGAGATACGAGTGGATCATCTTCCAATCGGGGCTAGAAAAGCGCTGGGTGTCTTTATTGAGGATGATCTTGGCCAGGTACTGGCCGAGGATCGGCGCGTTACCGGCGCCACCGGCATGCACTTCCGACAGGTCCATGATCTTCATTTTGCTGTAGTCGCGTAAAAAGCCGCTTTTTTCGCCCTTGCGCGAGAAGCGGATACGCCCGGCGATGTCTTTGTCCAGGTCGCCCAGCATCACCAGTGGTTCCACCAGGAACACTGGTTTGGTGGCCTTGCCGCTGCCCAGGCGCAGGTTGTTGCGGATCCATTGGGCCGGGCTGTAGCCCTTGTCGGCGGACTTGTCCTCGGTGCTGAATTCGTTGAGGTAGAACTTGCGCGCGTTGTACACCAACTCCGCCACGTCCAGCGCAATGTTCGAACCGCAGCGGCCCAGGCCAATCAGGCACACCGACGGGAACTCCTGTTCGCTACGCTGCTCGCCGTCGACTTCCAGGTGCGGCGGGCGCGGGAACACCATGTCGCGCAGGCCGTCGAGGTTATCGAGGATGCGGTCGGTATTGGTTTCGGTGAAATACAGGTATTGCTGGGTGGCCAGCGGGCGCGCGCTGCTCAATGACTTTGAACCTGAGGGCTTGTCCGCAGGAGCGGGGAGCGACACGTCGGATACCACGGTGGCAGAGTTATTTTTAGAAGTCATTGTGCGCCATGTGCCTGGGCGGATGGCTGAAGCAATTCAAAGGGCCATCACGGAATGGGAGTTCGCGACTTTTACAGTGCGTCCTTGTCCGGGACGATGGGGTTGGACCCAGGTTTTTCCACGGGAAACGTGGCCAGACTCTGATGAATCGGCCGTTCGTCGGGGTTCTTTAGGCAAATGATGGCGAAATGCCAAAGATTGGGCGTCAGCGAATTGGCCTGACGACGGACGTGGGCCCGGAGCGGGCAGGGGAAGGCTCTTTCGGTGTGCCGGTGTCCTTGGTGCCCGCGGTGCTGAACGGGTAGAGCGGGTTGCGCATTTCGATGCCCTGGATCACGCCGATGATGTCGCTGGCCGACACCGCCGGGCTCAGCAGGTAGCCCTGGACGAAGTCGCAGCCATGCTTGAGCAGCAGGTCGAACTGGGCCTGGGTTTCCACGCCTTCGGTCACCACCTCCAGGTGCAGGGTGTGAGCCATGCCGATCACGGCCTGGACGATCTCGATATCGGCGGTGGATTTGGGGATGTCCTGGATAAACGAGCGGTCAATCTTCAAGGTGTTGAGGGGCAAGCGCTTGAGGTAGGCGAGGGACGAGTAGCCGGTGCCAAAGTCATCGATGGCCAGGGACACCCCCAGCGCCCGGATTTGCCGCAGCAGCGCCAGGGTGCTGCTGATATTGCCCATCAGCGCGTTTTCGGTGACTTCCAGTTCCAGGCGGTTGGCGCCGATCCCGCTGAAGCGCAAGGCGTCCTCGATCTCATCCGCCAGCTCATCACGGGCCAGGTTCAGGGCCGAGCAGTTCACCGCCATGGTCAATTCGGTGTAGCCCCGTTCCGTCAGCAGGCTCAGGTCGTGACAGGCCTGGCGCAGCACCCAGTGGTCGAGGTCGGCAATCAAGCCGTTGTTCTCAGCAATACCGATGAAGCGGTCCGGGGCCAGCAAACCGTGCTGCGGGTGTTGCCAGCGTACGAGGGCTTCCAGGCGCGTGACTTTGCCCAGCTTCATGTCGAAGATCGGTTGGTAGAACAGCACCAACTGGTTGCGTGTGCGCAGGGCACCGCGCAGTTCCTCTTCCAGTTGCAGTTCGAGGAAGGCGCGGGTTTTCAGGTTGGAGCTGAAGAACGTCAGGCTGTTACGCCCGGTGTCCTTGGATTGGTACAGCGCCAGGTCGGCGGTTTTCAGCAGCTCTTCGCAGGTCAGGCCGTCATCGGGAAACAGGCTGATGCCGATGCTGGTGGTCATCACCATGCGCCGTCCGGCCAGTTCGATGGGCTCTTTCATTTTTTGCATGATGCGCTGGGCCATGTGGCGGGCTTCATCGCGGTGATGGATGCTGATGAGGATGCAGAACTCGTCGCCGCCAAACCGTGCCACCACATCTTCATGGCTGCGTACCGAGCCCTTGATATGCCCGGCCAGCACCGAAAGCAACTGGTCGCCGGCATCGTGGCCGAGGCTGTCATTGATACGCTTGAAGTGGTCGATATCGAGGAAGATCACCGCCATCATGCCGTGTGAGGCGGTTTTTTCGGCGAGTTTTTCCGCAAAGATCTGGTTGAAGCCCCGGCGGTTGAGCAGGCTGGTCAACGCATCATAATGGGCGACTTGTTGTAAGGAGGCGCGGGCCTGGTCCAACTCGCTGAGCAAGGCATTGACCCGGCGCAGGTCACGTTCCTTGTGCTGCAGTTTCTTGTCCGCGAGGGCGGCGCTGATACTGCTGCCGATCACCAACAAGGTAATGACGGCCACCGACAAGCCCAGCTGGATGGGGTTGTTGTCCAGCGGCAGCGACAGGTCGGCACCGTTAGGCACCATCAGGCGCATGGCCGCCATGCCGGTGAAGTGCATGCTCAGGATGCCTGCGCCCAGCACCAGGCTGGCGGCGTACTTGAGCAACTGATGAAACACCCCGGCACCGTTGCGCAAGTAACTCGACAGCAGTAACGCCGCCAGGCTGGCGCCGATGGCAATGGCGACCGAAGCCAGGAACAACTCCGATCCAAAATACACCTGGGCCTGCGAGCGCATCGCCGACATACCGACGTAGTGCATCAAGGCGATGCCAAGCCCCATCCACACCGATGCCAGCACGTACTGGTGAAAGCGCAGTTGGGTATGGCTGAGGGTCTTCATCGCAAACAACGACGCCACCAGCGCAATCAGCAGCGAGGCGAACGTCATGAGCAATTCGTAGTGGATGGCGATGGGGGCCTGGAAGGCCAGCATACTGATGAAATGGGTGGACCAGATGCCGCCGGCCAGGCAACCGGCACCGAGCCAGCGCCAGTGGCGCCTGGCGGTAGGGTCTTCGACATGGCCGACGCGTTCAGCCATGTCCAGCGTGCCGAAACCTGCCGCGCACGCGACCAAGTAGGCCAGCAGCACCAGAAAGGGGTTATGACTGCAATTGAGTAATAAGTGCCCGCTTTCTGGCAGGTCGGTAAAGAAATGCAGACCCAGCCATTCCATAGCATGCCCACCATAGAGTCATTACGTCACTGCCTACGGCGATGACCTACAGAGTCGAGTATAGAAGCCATGGGGGATTCGCCATGAATAATGGCACTTTGCTCTCAACGATTTTGGCATGCCATCCATAGCGTTTAATGCTAAGCGCTGATGGGCAATTCCAGTTTGAACGGCATTTCCAGTGGCGGCAGGCCAAAGGCCGCACGGGCGGCATCGCAATCGACGTTCTGCACGCCCTCGTGCCAGGACGCTTCAAACTCTCGGCAGGGGCTGGAGCGTTGCTCATAGATCGAGCAACGGGTGCCTTTGCCTACTTCGCCCTCAAGGCTGCAGCAGCGTGCAGGCTTCTGGTCGGTACCGATCATCGCCACACGCGTGGGGTTAATCTGAACCACCAGGTCATCGGGCACCGTTCCGCCGGATGAGGCGCACTCTCCCCAAAAGAAAGACACGCGAAAGTAGGAACAGCAGGCACCGCAACTCAGACACGGACTGGCTTCGGACATGGGCGTCATCGATAAGAAAAGCAGGAATGGGGTGTTACGGAAGGCTCGCCATTCTATCCGGGCCATGGCCGTTGGGAAGGGGGGCACTCACATATATTTTTGTAGGGAAAGTCCCGTAATGCCGGGTGAAATCATGCCCTATCAGCTTTACGAATCATTACAGACAACCGCCGTCCGCCTGACTATGTTGCAGGTACCGGGCAGGATGCATCGGGCATCGCAGCTCTCATAACAATAAAAGAGACGGACCCATGCAGAACTCGACCCAAGCGGCGAATGCCTGGCGCATTCTGTTCCTGCTGTTCCTCGCCAACCTGTTCAACTTCTTCGACCGCACCATTCCGGCGATCATCATTGAGCCAATCCGCATGGAATGGCACCTGAGCGACTTTCAGCTCGGCATCATCGGCACCGCCTTTACCATCGTCTACGCCATTGCCGGCCTGCCGCTCGGGCGTATGGCCGACACCGGCTCGCGCAGCAAGCTCATGGGTTGGGGCCTGTTCGCGTGGAGCGGGCTCACGGCGGTCAATGGCATGGTCGGTAGTTTCTGGACCTTTTTGCTGGTGCGCATGGGCATCGGCATCGGTGAAGCCAGTTACGCGCCCGCCGCCAACTCGCTGATTGGCGATCTGTTCCCGGCACACCGTCGCGCCCGGGCCATGGGGATTTTCATGCTGGGCCTGCCGCTGGGGCTGTTGTTGGCCTTCTTTACCATTGGCTGGATGGTCAAGGCGTTTGACAGCTGGCGCGCACCCTTCTTTATTGCCGCTGTGCCGGGGATGATCCTGGCGGTGTTCATGTTCTATATCAAAGAGCCCAAGCGCGGCGCGGCCGAAACCGTGCGTGTTTCCCAGGAGCGTGTCGATCGTCCGATTCGCCGTATCCTGGCGGTACCGACATTCCTTTGGCTGGTGCTGGCGGGGTTGTGTTTCAACTTTGCCACCTATGCCTGCAACTCGTTCCTGGTGCCGATGTTGCAGCGCTACTTTCTGATGCCATTGCAGGAGGCGGCCGTCGCCACAGGCGTGATTGTCGGGTTGACCGGCCTGGTGGGCTTGACGTTGGGCGGCTGGGTTGCCGACAAGATCCATCAGCGCATTGCCAATGGTCGGCTGCTGTTTGCCGCATTCAGCTTGATTATCTCGACCGTCTGCACGGCCTGGGCCTTACATGCGGGGCGCATCGAGATTGGGGTGTTCGTTGCGGTATTCAGTGTGGGCTGGCTGTTTGCCTATAACTTCTATACCTGCGTGTACACCGCGATCCAGGACGTGGTCGAACCGCGCCTGCGAGCCACGGCGATGGCGCTATTTTTTGCAGGCTTGTATTTGCTGGGCGGTGGCATGGGGCCGATTGTGGTGGGCGCCTTGTCTGATCACTTTGCCCATTCGGCGATGTATGCCGCGGGTGCTGAGCAAATGACAGAGGCCTATAAAGCGGTGGGCTTGCATGACGCCATGTACCTGATTCCGGTGGCGCTGTTCTTGACCATGCTGTTTCTGTTCCAGGCCTCACGCTGTTTTGTGCGCGATGCCAAGAAGATGAAGGAGGGGTTGAGTGCAGTGGAGGTGCCGGGTTCAGCGGTGACGGCTTGAGACCGAGTTGACCCCTTCGCGAGCAAGCCCGCTCCCACATTTGATTGCATTTCAACTGGAGAAACTCAATCAAATGTGGGAGCGGGCTTGCTCGCGAAGAGGCCCGAAAGGCATATAAAGAAGGCCCGCATTGCGCGGGCCTTCTTTTTTAGCCGGCGACCAGTACCCGGATCGCTTCCAGACGCAACGCCGCCTTATCCAGCATCGCCAAACCTTGCTCACGCTGGTTACGCAACGCCACCAACTCACTGTCGCGCACGGTCGGGTTGACCGCTTGCAACGCGGTCAATCGCGCCAGTTCTTCGTCGGTGTCTGCCGCCAGGCGACGCTTGGCCTCGGCCACGCGCTCGGCATGTTGCGGGGTGATCTTGTCTTCACCGGCGTTGATCCGTGGCGTCAGCTGGTCGCGCTGGGCCTGGATGAACTTGTTGGCGCTGGCCCGTGGCACGCTTTCCAACTGGTCGTTCAAGGTCACGAACGACACACGGCTCGACAGGTCGTTGCCATTGGCGTCCAGCAGGCAGCGCAAGGCGGCCGGTGGCAGGTAGCGGCCCAATTGCAGCGAGCGCGGTGCAACCACTTCGCTGACGTAGAGCAGTTCCAGCAACACAGTGCCTGGCTTGAGCGCCTTGTTCTTGATCAGCGCCACGGCGGTGTTGCCCATGGAGCCGGACAGCACCAGGTCCATGCCGCCCTGCACCATCGGGTGTTCCCAGGTGATGAACTGCATGTCTTCGCGCGACAGTGCCTGGTTACGGTCGTAGGTGATGGTCACGCCTTCGTCGTCGCCGAGGGGGAAACTGGCGTCGAGCATTTTTTCGCTGGGCTTCAGGATCAGCGCGTTTTCCGAATGGTCTTCGCTGTCGATGCCAAACGCGTCGAACAAGGTTTCCATGTAGATCGGCAGGGCGAACTGGTCGTCTTGCTCCAGGATGTCTTCCACCAGCGCATCACCTTCACCGGCACCACCGGAGTTGAGCTCCAGCAGGCGGTCGCGGCCGGTGTGCAGCTCTTCTTCGAGGCGTTCACGCTCGGTGCGAGCTTCGTCGATCAGGGCTTGCCACTCGCCATCGTCGGCTTCTTCCAGCAGCGGCAGCAGGCGCGGGCCGAACTGGTGTTGCAAGGCGTTGCCGGTCGGGCAGGTGTTGAGGAATGCGTTCAGCGCCTCGTTGTACCACTGGAACAGGCGCTCTTGCGGACTGGTTTCCAGGTACGGCACGTGCAGTTCGATCACGTGTTTCTGGCCGATCCGGTCCAGACGGCCGATGCGCTGTTCCAGCAGGTCGGGGTGGGACGGCAGGTCGAACAGCACCAAGTGGTGGGAGAACTGGAAGTTGCGGCCTTCGCTGCCGATCTCGGAGCAGATCAACACCTGGGCGCCGAACTCTTCATCGGCGAAGTAGGCGGCGGCGCGGTCACGTTCGAGGATGTTCATGCCCTCGTGGAACACCGTGGCCGGGATGCCGGAACGCACGCGCAGGGCGTCTTCCAGGTCCATGGCGGTTTCGGCGTGGGCGCAGATCACCAGGACCTTGGTGCGCTTGAGCATTTTGAGCTGGTCGATCAGCCATTCGACCCGTGGGTCGAAGCGCCACCAGCGGTTTTCTTCTTCGATATCCGGCTGGGCTTGGAAGCTGACTTCCGGGTACAGCTCGGCGTGTTCGCCCAGCGGCAACTCCAGGTATTCGTCCGGGTTCGGCAGCGGGTAGGCGTGCAGCTTGCGCTCCGGGAAGCCTTGTACGGCGGCGCGGGTGTTGCGGAACAGCACGCGGCCGGTGCCGTGGCGGTCGAGCAACTCGCGCACCAGGCGGGCGCTGGCTTCGGTGTCGCCATCGTTGACGGCGGTGAGCAGGGCTTCGCCTTCATCACCGAGGAAACCCTGGATGGTTTTATGCGCTTTAGGCGACAGGCGCCCCTTGTCCATCAACTCCTGCACGGCTTCGGCTACCGGGCGATAGTTCTCGCTCTCGGCGCGGAAGGCGGCCAGGTCGTGGAAGCGGTTCGGGTCCAGCAGACGCAGGCGCGCGAAGTGGCTGTCCTGGCCCAGTTGTTCCGGGGTGGCGGTGAGCAGCAGCACGCCGGGGATCACTTCGGCCAGTTGTTCTACCAGGGCATATTCCGGGCTGGCTTTCTCTTCGTGCCATACCAAGTGGTGGGCTTCGTCGACGACCAGCAAGTCCCAGCCGGCGGCGAACAGCGCGTCCTGGGCCTTCTCGTCGTCCACCAGCCACTCCAGGGCCACCAGCGCAAGCTGAGTGTCTTCGAACGGGTTGGCGGCATCGCTTTCGATAAAACGTTCTTCGTCGAACAGCGCAACCTGCAGGTTGAAGCGGCGGCGCATTTCTACCAGCCATTGGTGCTGCAGGTTTTCCGGCACCAGGATCAGCACGCGGTTGGCGCGGCCCGACAGCAACTGGCGATGGATCACAAGGCCGGCTTCGATGGTCTTGCCCAGGCCTACTTCGTCGGCCAGCAATACCCGTGGCGCGATTCGGTCAGCGACTTCGCGGGCAATGTGCAGTTGGTGGGCAATCGGTTGCGCACGCACGCCACCCAGACCCCACAGGGAGGACTGTAATTGGCGGCTAGTGTGTTCCAGGGTGTGGTAACGCAGTGAGAACCACGCCAGCGGGTCGATCTGGCCGGCGAACAGACGGTCACTGGCCAGGCGGAACTGGATGAAGTTGGAGAGCTGGGTTTCCGGCAGGGTGACCTGCTCGTTCTGCCCATTGAGGCCGTGGTAGACCAGCAGGCCGTCAACGTCGTCGACTTCCTGTACGGTCATTTTCCAGCCTTCGAAATGGGTGATGCTGTCGCCCGGCGAGAACCGCACGCGGGTGAGGGGCGCATTCCGTAGCGCATACTGACGAGTGTCGCCAGTGGCCGGATAGAGCACGGTCAACAAGCGGCCGTCCTGTGCCAGAACGGTGCCTAACCCCAGCTCTGCTTCGCTGTCACTAATCCAGCGTTGCCCCGGTTGATACTGCTGCGCCATGCTGCCTGACTCCCGCCGTGAAAAAGCCGACTATCTTAACGGAACAAGGCCCTCATCCAAAGGACTCTGACAAAAACTACTCCGTTTGAGTGGGTGATCGAAGTTTGAATCGACGGGTGGCGGGCACTTGGGAGTGTCGACTGGGTCACAGCTTGGCGAGCTGGTATTCAAGTCGCCCTGCAACCCGCCGACAGCCTGTTGATCAGGAGAGTAAACCTTATGCTGCCACCCATGCTGCCCGTCAGCGTTGTGCCGGTCACATCACAACTCGATCCGGTGCGCCAGAAGCCGGATATCCCGCCCGTGGTGCCAGTTCAAGCGGGCTCCAATGAAAGCACTATCGACTTGAAAAAGGGCGATGCCGAGCAGTCCACCCTCCTGTTGCGCGAAGAACAACGTCGCCAGCAAGAACAGCAAAAACGCCGGCGCGAAGCCGACGAAGACCCAGAGCAACACCTGGCGATTCCGGGCGATTTGCTCAATGCCGACAACACCGTGCCGGTCATCCCGTTGATCGAAGATGCGCCGCGCCAGGGGCTGTGGGTGGATGTCGAGGTCTAGTCGCGCAGTTCCCGCAGGGCCGTCAGCAGCAACTCGATGTCGTGCTCGTTATTGAGCGGGCTGACGGAGATCCGCGCAACACTGGCCAGGCCTCGCGCCTGCATGTCCAGCGGGGTGTAGGCCACGCCGTTGGCGCCGATGTTTATACGCTTCAAGCCCAGTCGCCGCTTGAGTTCGAAGGCGTCCATGCCTGCGAGGTTGAAGGCGATCAGTCCTGATTGAGCCGTGCCCAGGTCATGCAGGGAAATGCCCGGGATCTGACGCAGCCCTTCGCGGATTCGCGCGCTGGTTTGTGCGACCTGTTCCCATACCTGCTCAATTCCCAACCGATTTATTTCCTGTAAGGCATTGCCCAATCCTGCCAATAGCGCGAAGGATGCCTCGCTGGTTTCAAAGCGGCGGGCGTCGTTGCGCAGTTCAAAACCTTCGGCGGTCCAAGGCGCGGAAAACACATCGCGCTGGGCGGGGTTCAGGTGTTGGAGAAAGCCCGGCCGTATGTAGAGCAATGCCGTACCCCGTGGCCCGCGCAGGTGTTTTCGGCCAGCCGATTTGAGCACATCGCAGTGCAACGCCTGCACATCCACCGGCACCTGGCCGACGGCTTGGCCCGCATCGATGAAGTAGGGGATGGCGTGACGCCTGGCCACTTCGCCGATGGCCTGGGCAGGGTTGATCAGGCCGCCATTGGCCGGGAGCCACGTCAGGTCGATCAGCTTCACGCGGGCATCAATCATCGCCTCCAATGCCAGCGGGCAAACGGCGCCGGTGTTATCGCAGGGAATGACTTCTACACAGGCGCCGGCCTGGACGGCCAGCTCCATGCTCGCCAGGTTGCCACCCCATTCGTGACGCCCCACCAGGATGCGATCTCCCCGCTGCCACGGCCCCAATGCCTGGAAGGCCATGCTCCAGGCGGTCGAGCCACTGCTGGCAAACGCAATCGAGGCGGCAGGCGCATTGAGCAGTTGCCCGGCAGCGCGTCGGGCTTTTTCCACCAGCACGGCGCCGTGTTCACTCGCCTCCATCGGCCCGTCGCGGGCTTCGCGTTGCAGCTGCTCGATGATTGCATCGAGCGTCGCCTGGCTGGGCAGGGAGGCCCCGGCGTGGTTGAAGTGCACGATGCCGGACCGGCAACCGGGCGTGGCATCACGCAACTGCTGGACGTGCAGGGGGCTCATGGGCGCAGCTCAAAAATCGCGTCAACCTCCACCGCCACACCGGCTGGCAGGCTGGAGACACCCACGGCGGTGCGCACATGTCGGCCCTTGTCACCGAGGACGTTGACCAGCAGGTTGGACGCGCCATTGGCGACCGCGCTCTGTTGCTTGAAGTCGGCGCTGCTGGCGATGAAAACCCCCAGGCGCAGGGTGCGCGCCAGGCGCGACAGGTCATCCCCCAGCGCGTCGCTCAATTGGCCGAGCAGGCTGAGGGCCGCCAGTTCCGCGGCCTGGGTGCCTTCTGCATCGCTGAGGGATTCACCTAATCGGCCGACGTAGGCAGGTTTGCTGTCCACCATCGGAATTTGCCCGGAGACCAATAGCTGGTTGTGGCTGATGACGTAGTTGATGTAATTGGCTGCCGGCTGACCGGGCGTGGGCAGTGTCAGGCCGAGGGCTTGCACGCGTTGACGCAGGGAGTCGCTCATGATCAATCCTCTGGGTTGGGAGGCTTGAGCATGTTGTCTGCATCGATGGGCGACAAACGGATAGATCTCACACGATGTATCGAAATAACTCACACGTCGCAGCAGACTTCCTTCAACCACTGACTGAAACACGCTGCCGCTTCGCCGGTGGCACCTTGGGGGGCGATCAGCCAATAGCCGATGTCGCTGTGGTAGGGCGGCCAGTCGAAGGCTTGTACCAGGCTGCCGTCTTTAAGCCTGCGTTCGATCAGGCGATGGCGACCCATGGCGATCCCCTGGCCAGCCACGGCGGCTTCGACCACGATGTTGTAGTCGTGCAGCATCACGCGAGGGTGGCTGGCGAGGTCGACTTGATAGTGCCTGGACCAATCGGTCCATTCGAATGGGCGGTGGGAGGTGGCCATCAGCAGCGGGCTGTCATGCCGTGCCTTGAACGCTGGACTGCACACGGGCGAGATCACTTCCGGCATCAGGCGGGTGGCCTGCACGTCGGGCCAATCACCCTTGCCGTAACGGATCGCCAGGTCGACTTCGGCGCCAGCCACGTTGGCCAACTGAATGGCTGGCAACAACTCCACCTGGATATGCGGGTAACGGTTGAGAAAATCCGCCAGGCGTGGGGCCAGCCACAAGGTGGCAAAGGAGGCCAGCAAGCCGATGCGTAGTACTGTGGTGCTTGGCGCGACCCTTTGGCTACGGGTCGCGGCGGCGATGGCATCGAGGGCCGGGCGGATTTCGTCGTAGTAGCGCTGGCCGTCGGCGGTCAGGTCTATGGCGCGGGTGCGCCGGATAAACAACGGTCTGCCCAGGTGATGCTCAAGCTTTTGCACTTGGTGGCTCAAGGCGCTTTGGGTTACCGAGAGTTCACTCGCCGCCTTGATGAAACTCAAGTGCCGCGCCACCGCCTCGAAGGCGCGCAGGGCCAGCAATGGCGGAAGGTCCTTATGCAGTGCCACCTGAGCGCGTCTCCAGTGCATGGGAAAGTGCCGATTTTGGGCGATGCCCTGCATTTTGTCGCCCGCTGATTTGCGGTGGGGCGGGGGAGGCCGCATTATTGAGCCATTCCCGCCACGACGTAAGCCATGCCATGAGTGATGACGACAAGCTGATCGACCTGAATGCCGAACGGGCCAAACGTGTCCATGACCTGAACGACAAGCGCCTGAATGAAGTGCGCCAGGCGTTTGAACAGGCGATGCCGCTGGGCAAAGCCAAGAAGAAAACCAAGAACAAACCAAAAAAACGTTGAACCTGCCTGCATCCGTTGATGCAGGTCAGTTATTGCCCTTCTTTACGCCCCGTCGCGGGCGACATTGATCCTTGTCAATTTTCCAATCCGCCTTCTCGATTAACTTAGCCCTATCGCAACAGGGCAAGTGCAGGAGGCCGGTCATGTTTATCGATAACGTGGTATTTGCCGGAGTGCTGACGGTCAGCCTCATGGTGGTGTTTTTTGCAGGGTTTGGACTTTTTATCTGGAAAGACGCGAATAAGCGTAAAAAACCCTAAGTCTTTCCGGGTTACATGAGCACGCAAGGCATTTTGGGCGACTTCGGTCGCCCTTTTTTTTGTGCGCGATTCAATAAAAAAAGTCATAAAAAAAGGTGCGACCCTCGCGGATCGCACCTTTTTTATTACGTGGAAGTTATCAGCTACCCAACGCCTTCGACGCCAACCAGAACAGCCCGGCCGACAGGCCTACTGTTGCTGGCAGGGTCAGCACCCAGGCCATCAGAATGGTCTTGACGGTGCCGCCTTGCAGGCCGCTCTTGTTGGCGACCATGGTACCGGCCACGCCCGACGACAACACGTGGGTGGTCGACACCGGCAGGCTGAAGATGTTGGCCAGGCCAATCATGCTCGCGGTGGTGATCTGCGCCGACATGCCTTGGGCGTACGTCATGCCCTGCTTGCCGATCTTCTCACCGATGGTCAGTACCACACGCTTCCAGCCAACCATGGTGCCCAGGCCCAAGGCCAGTGCGACGGCGAGGATCACCCAGAACGGGGCGTACTCGGTGGTGGCGGTCAGGTCTTTGCGCAGCTTATCCAGGTCGGCCTTGTCACGCGCTGAAAGGTTCGGCAATTTGCTGACTTTCTTCGCCGTGTCGTCCAGGCACAGCAGGTAGCGGCGTACTTCAATGCGATGGTCAGACGTCAGCGAGTGATAGTCCGAGACACCTTTCAAGGTGCCCAGCAGGGCCTCGATGGTCGGCTCGGTCTGCTGCGGGTTGCACTGGAACTTGCCCGGCAGATCATTCTTCACGCTTTTACCCAGGGCCAGGAACTCACCGAGGGTCTCGTGGTTACGCTGGTAGAACTGGTTCAGGTGCAGGGTCGCGTCGCGGGTACGTTCGATCTGGTAGGTCGTGCTGCCCAAGTCGAGTACGAACTGCGCCGGAACGATGCCGATCAGCACCAGCATGATCAGGCCGATGCCTTTCTGGCCGTCGTTGGAACCGTGCACGAAGCTCACGGCCATCGCGGAGATCACCAGTACCAGGCGGTTCCAGAACGGCGGGTGCTTCTTGTCGTCAAGCTTGCGGCGCTGGTCCGGGGTCTTGTGCATCTTCGACAGCGGGCGCCACCATTTCAGGGCGATCAGCACCAAGGCTGCCACCAGGAAACCGGCCATTGGCGAGAACACCAGGGAGGCACCGATATCAATCGCCTTCTGCCAGTTCACACCGTCAGCCAGGGGGATATCGTTGATCAGGGCGTTGGCCAGGCCAACACCGAGGATCGAGCCGATCAGGGTGTGGGAGCTGGAGGCCGGGATACCGAAGTACCAGGTGCCCAGGTTCCAGGTGATTGCCGCTGCCAATAGCGAGAAGACCATGGCCAGGCCGTGGCCGGTGTTCACATTGATCAGCAACTCCACCGGCAGCAAATGCACGATGGCGTAGGCGACACCCACACCGCCGAGCAACACGCCGAGGAAGTTGAACACCCCGGAGAAGAACACGGCCAGGTGCGGCGGCATGGCTTTGGTATAGATGACTGTGGCCACCGCGTTAGCGGTGTCATGAAAGCCATTGATGAACTCGAAGGCGAGGACAAAGGCCAGGGCGAGCAACAGGCTCACTAGAACCCAAGCATCCAGTCCGCTGAATAAATCGATCATGAAGGTTTTCTGACCCGGTCGTAAGGGGGCGCGATTATGCCAGAAAACCTCGGTAATCGATGCACTAGCTGCTCATCGGTCACAATCTTCACTGAAAAGATCACTGGGAAAGGGGCGCATCCCAGGGTTTTCGGGGGTTTGGCAAGTCTTTGATTTATAACGCGCAGGGCCAATCGGGCAGGGGATTGTCACTAAAACGTCATATCTGAAACATTTGTATGAAATTTCACTGGCTTGAGTGGGATGCAAGGTTGCCGGCCGATGGCGGTGTGCCATCAGCCAAGGCCAAACCTTGAGGTTCAAACCGGGTCGCTTAGGGCTCCTCGGTTTTGAGTTCCTGTTCGATCTTTTGGATTTCCTGGGCAAAGGCCTGGTCGAGCAAGCTGGCTCGCTTGCGCCATGGTTTGCGTTCAGGTTCAGGCTGGGCGGCGTAAGTGGTGACTTCTCCGCCGTAAACATCCTTGTAACGTTGCTCCTGGCGCTCAAGTTCCGCGCGCAGTTCATCTTTCGTCACATTGTTACCTAATTAAGTTGAGTGTCGTTACGTTGCAGCGTTATGCCTGAATGCCGCCCTCGGGCTGTTTAAAGTTGAACCGATGAAGCGTTCAAGTTTGAACTTGGCACGAGAGGCCAGGTGTTATTGCAATCATTCAAGGCAGATAGTTGCGACCGCTCATGCACTGCCTGTGCATGACTTGGCGAGCTCTGCTCCCGATACTGAAACCGGGCTGACCTCCGCACAGGGTGCATTATAGCGGCGCATTTGAATAACACTATCAGCATAAAGTTAAAAAGCGTCAACTTTGTGTGAGTCTTTTGTTACGCGCAGACGTCAGTATTTGCTGAAATTCTGGCGCCATAAAGGCTGCACAAACGCAGGCGATATTAAGCCATCGCTTAATGCCGCAAGAGGGGCCGTGGTGTGCTGAGGCAAATTGCGATTATCGGATGGGCGTCCGATAATCGCCCAATGTTGTGGGTGATGCCTTGTGCATCCCGGCCCACGCAGCCTGTAATAGCGAGCACAGCTCCCTTGCGGTCCACAATAAGAGAAAGGAACCCGACATGAACGATCAATTGCGCAACTCCTTCGCGTCGGTGGCGCCGCCGATCGTTGCCTCCGCGGCCAAGCGCATCCAGGCGTTTACCGGTGATCCGGACTTCATGACCTCCCTGGCCCGTGGCCTCGCCGTGGTGCAGGCGTTCCAGGAGCGCAAGCGTCACCTCACCATCGCCCAGATCAGCCACCGCACTGAAATTCCCCGCGCCGCCGTGCGCCGTTGCCTGCACACCCTGATCAAGTTGGGCTACGCCACCACCGATGGGCGCACCTATTCGCTGTTACCCAAAGTATTGACCCTGGGCCATGCCTACTTGTCGTCCACGCCGCTGGCCGTGTCGGCCCAACCCTACCTGGACCGCATGAGCGAGCAACTGCACGAGGCCTGCAACATGGCCACCCTCGAAGGTGATGACATCCTCTACATCGCACGTTCGGCCACCACCCAACGCCTGATTTCCGTGGACCTGTCGGTGGGCGGGCGTTTACCCGCGTACTGCACCTCCATGGGCCGCATCCTGCTGGCAGCGCTGGACGACGCCTCGCTGCAGGACTACCTCGACCACGCCGACTTGCAGGTCAAGACCAGTCGCACTCTGAGCACTCCCGAGGCGTTGCTTGAGTGCCTGCAGAAAGTCCGCCAGCAAGGCTGGTGCATCGTCGACCAGGAGTTGGAACAGGGCCTGCGTTCTATCGCCGTGCCGGTGTATGACGCTTCGGGCCAGGTGCTGGCGGCGCTCAACGTCAGTACCCATGCCGGGCGGGTCAGCCGCGCCGAGTTGGAGCAGCGGTTTTTGCCAAGCATGCTCAGCGCCAGCCGCGAGTTGAGTGCGCAGTTATTCACTTAAGCTGTTCGGTGACCGCACAGATCCCGGCCTGGTCAATTGACGCTGTTTCCCCTGGCTTATTAATGTGCGGCAGCGCTATCAGCACTGCGCACAATAATAATGGCGACCCCAGGTCGTCCGCCCGCCATCGGTGTGGAAATAACAATAATGAATCAGCCATCTGTCGGTACTACCCTGGACGTACAGTCCTTTATCAATGCCCAGCCACTGTCGCGTTATCAGTGGCGCGTGGTGATCCTGTGTTTTCTGATCGTCTTCCTCGATGGCCTCGACACCGCCGCCATGGGCTTTATCGCGCCAGCGTTGTCCCAGGACTGGGGCATCGACCGCGCCAGCCTCGGCCCGGTGATGAGCGCCGCGTTGATCGGCATGGTCTTCGGCGCACTGGGCTCCGGCCCGCTGGCCGATCGCTTCGGTCGCAAGGTCGTGCTGGTGGGCGCGGTGCTGCTGTTCGGCGCCTTCAGCCTGGCATCGGCCTACAGCACCAACGTTGATCAACTGCTGGTGCTGCGCTTTCTCACCGGGCTGGGCCTGGGCGCGGGGATGCCGAATGCAACGACGTTGCTGTCCGAATACACCCCCGAACGTCACAAGTCGCTGCTGGTGACCAGTATGTTCTGCGGCTTCAACCTGGGCATGGCTGGCGGTGGGTTTATCTCGGCCAAGCTGATCCCGGCCTTCGGCTGGCATGCCTTGTTGATGATCGGCGGCATCCTGCCATTGATCCTGGCAGTGGTCTTGGTGGTGTGGCTGCCGGAGTCGGCGCGCTACCTGGTGGTGCGCAATCGCGGCACCGACAAAGTGCGCCAGACCCTGTCGCCCATCGAGCCTCGCATCGTCGCCCAAGCCAGCGCGTTCAGCGTGCCCGAACAAAAAACCGTCAAGGCGCGCAACGTGTTCGCGGTGATTTTCTCTGGCACCTACAGCGCCGGCACCTTGTTGCTGTGGCTCACCTACTTCATGGGCCTGGTGATTGTTTACCTGCTCACCAGTTGGCTGCCCACCCTGATGCGCGATAGCGGCGCCAGCATGGAACAGGCGGCCTTTATCGGCGCTTTGTTCCAGTTTGGCGGTGTATTGAGTGCCGTGGGGGTTGGTTGGGCGATGGACCGGTTCAATCCCCACAAAGTCATCGGCACGTTCTACCTGCTGGCTGGGGTGTTTGCCTACGCGGTGGGCCAGAGCCTGGGCAATATCACGGTACTGGCGACCTTGGTGCTGATCGCGGGCATGTGCGTCAACGGTGCGCAGTCGGCAATGCCGTCGCTGGCGGCGCGTTTTTACCCGACTCAGGGGCGTGCCACGGGTGTGTCGTGGATGCTGGGTATCGGCCGCTTTGGCGCAATCCTGGGTGCCTGGATGGGCGCCACGTTGCTGGGGTTGGGCTGGAATTTCGAGCAAGTGCTGACGGCGTTGGTGATTCCGGCCGCGCTGGCCACGGCTGCCGTGGTGATTAAGGGCATGGTCAGCCACGCTGATGCCACTTGAGGCTCGCCACGATTAAAAATGTGGGAGCGGGCTTGCTCGCGAAGGCGCAGTGTCAGTCGGTGCATTCATTGACTGACACACTGCTTTCGCGAGCAAGTCGAATCGTCGCACCGCCGCTCCCACATGAATAGTGCTCGACTTAACAATAGCTGGACAACAATCCGTTCGATAACCGAACACTGCGTCGATTATCGGATTGTCTGCCCCAGGGCCGCGTCTTAACCTTCAGCCACCCGACGCTCTCTCAGCGTCTTTTCCGATCCGTATGGCGGCGGCCCATGGCCAAACCGCGGGAGAAACCTGATGCGTGATGTCTTTATCTGTGACGCTATTCGTACCCCCATTGGCCGTTTCGGTGGTGGCCTCTCCACCGTGCGCGCTGATGATCTGGCGGCACTGCCGCTCAAGGCCCTGATTGAACGCAACCCTTCGGTGGACTGGGCCGCAGTGGACGAGGTGTTCTTCGGTTGCGCCAACCAGGCCGGCGAAGACAACCGCAACGTTGCCCGCATGGCATTGCTGCTGGCGGGTCTGCCGGAGAGTATTCCCGGCGTGACCCTCAACCGTCTGTGCGCTTCCGGGATGGACGCGATTGGTACGGCCTTCCGCGCCATTGCCAGCGGCGAGATGGAGCTGGCGATTGCCGGTGGCGTCGAGTCGATGTCCCGCGCGCCATTTGTGATGGGCAAGGCCGACGCCGCGTTCTCGCGCAATATGAAGCTGGAAGACACCACCATCGGCTGGCGTTTTATCAACCCGCTGATGAAGGCCCAATACGGCGTGGATGCGATGCCGCAGACCGCCGACAACGTCGCCGACGACTACAAGGTATCCCGCGCCGACCAGGACGCCTTTGCGCTGCGCAGCCAGCAACGCACCGCTGCCGCCCAGGCCGCCGGTTTCTTCGCCGAGGAAATCGTGCCGGTGCGGGTCGCCCACAAAAAAGGCGAGACCGTGGTCGAGCACGATGAACACCCACGGGCCGACACCACGCTGGAAGCCCTGACCAAACTCAAGCCGGTCAACGGCCCGGACAAAACCGTCACCGCCGGCAATGCCTCGGGCGTGAATGACGGTGCGGCGGCGCTGATCCTGGCCTCCGCCGAGGCGGTCAAAAAACATGGCCTCACCGCCCGCGCCCGCGTCCTGGGTATGGCCAGCGCCGGTGTTGCACCGCGTGTGATGGGCATCGGCCCGGTGCCGGCGGTGCGCAAACTGGTGGAGCGCCTGGGTCTGGCGGTGACTGACTTCGACGTGATCGAACTCAATGAAGCCTTCGCCAGCCAAGGCCTGGCCGTGCTGCGTGAACTGGGGATTGCCGACGACGCGCCCCAGGTCAACCCGAACGGCGGCGCCATTGCCCTTGGCCATCCCTTGGGCATGAGCGGTGCGCGGCTGGTACTGACGGCCCTGCATCAACTCGAAAAAACCGGCGGCAGCAAAGGCCTGGCGACCATGTGCGTGGGCGTTGGCCAAGGTTTGGCCCTGGCGATTGAACGCATCTAATAAGAGAGGACTGCACCATGAGTGACAAGCCTGGATACCGGCGCCCGCAAGCGGGCACTCAACCTGATTACCTGCACCCGGCCTACCAGTCGACGAACCTGCGTTCGCCGTCCCAGCCGTTGGTGTTCCTGCCCCATTCCTTGTCGGAAATCACCGGCCCGACTATCGGCGCCGAGCGGGTTAACGAGAAGGACAATGACCTCACGGCCCAGCATGAAGGCGAGCCCCAGGGCGAACGCATTATCGTGCATGGCCGCGTCCTCGACGAAAACGGCCTGCCGGTGCCGGGCATTCTGGTGGAGATCTGGCAGGCCAACGCCGCCGGTCGCTACAACCACAAGCGCGACCTGCACGACGCACCGCTGGACCCGAATTTCACCGGCACCGGCCGTACCGTCACCGATGCCGAGGGCTGGTACCAGTTCCAGACCATCAAGCCCGGCGCCTACCCATGGGGCAACCACCACAATGCGTGGCGCCCGGCGCATATCCACTTTTCGCTGTTCGGCCCCAGTGTGCTGACGCGGCTGGTGACGCAGATGTACTTCCCCGGTGACCCGCTGTTGCAGTACGACCCGATCTACAACTGCGTGCCCGATACGAGCGCCAAAGAACGTTTGATCGCCAGCTTCGACCTGGAAAAAACCATTCCTTCCTATGCCCTCGGCTACCGCTGGGACATCGTCCTGCGCGGCCGCGACGCCACGCCGATGGAGAAATGAGATGAGCCTTAACGCGACCACGTCCCACACCGTCGGGCCGTATTACCACATTGGCCTGACCTGGCTGAACCGCGAAGACCTGACCACCGCCGCCACCCTCGGCGAGCGCGTGGCCATCAGCGGGCAAGTGGTGGATGGCAGCGGTGATGTCGTCAACGACGCTATGCTGGAAGTCTGGCAGGCTAACGCCGCCGGCAAATATGACCACCCCGAAGATGATCAGGACAAAGCCCTGGACCCAAGCTTCGAAGGCTTCGGCCGGGTGCCGGTGGATGGGGAAGGGCGGTTTCGCTTTACCACTATCAAACCGGGTGCGGTTCCGGGCTTGAAGGGCACGACCCAGGCGCCGCACCTGGTGGTGCTGGTGTTTGCACGGGGCTTGGTGAAACACCTGCTGACGCGGATTTATTTCGATGGCGAGGCGCTGAATGGGGATGATCCGTTGTTGGCGTGTGTGCCGGCGGAGCGTCGTAGCACGTTGATTGCCAAGCCGGATGCGCAGGGTGTGCATCAGTGGAATGTGGTTTTGCAGGGGACAGATAGAGAAACCGTGTTCTTTGACTACTGAGTTGGCTTGAGATTATTCGCGAGCAAGCCCGCTCCCACAGTTGACTGCATTTCAAAGTTGGAACTCGGTCAAATGTGGGAGCGGGCTTGCTCGCGAAGAGGCCGCTCCAGACCCCACACATCCAAAGGTCGTGTTGCGGAACGAGCTTGTTGCAAAGTATGTCTAGGCTATAACCGTTCCCACTGAGTAAAAAACCATGACAACAACAACCAGTCATTACACCGGAGAAGAACGCAGCAAACGGATTTTTGCGATTGTCGGTGCATCCTCCGGCAACCTCGTCGAATGGTTCGACTTCTACGTCTACGCCTTCTGCGCCATCTACTTTGCCCCGGCGTTTTTCCCGTCGGACAACCCCACCGTTCAACTGGTTAATACCGCCGGTGTATTCGCCGCCGGGTTCCTGATGCGCCCCATTGGTGGCTGGCTGTTCGGCCGCGTGGCCGACAAGCACGGGCGTAAAAACTCGATGATGATCTCGGTGCTGATGATGTGCGCCGGCTCCCTGGTCATCGCGTTTTTGCCCACCTACAACGACATCGGCGTGTGGGCGCCGATTCTGCTGCTGATCGCGCGGCTGTTCCAGGGCCTGTCGGTGGGTGGCGAGTACGGCACCACTGCCACCTACATGAGTGAGGTGGCCCTCAAGGGCCAGCGCGGGTTCTTCGCCTCGTTCCAGTATGTGACGCTGATCGGCGGGCAGCTGCTGGCAGTGCTGGTGGTAGTGATCCTGCAACAGGTCCTCAGCGAAGAAGAGCTGCGTGCCTGGGGCTGGCGCATCCCGTTTGTGATCGGCGCCATTGCGGCGGTGATCTCGCTGTTGCTGCGTCGTACCCTGAAAGAAACCACCAGCAAGGAAATGCGTGAAGACAAGGACGCCGGCAGCATTGCCGCGCTGTTCCGTGACCACAAGGCGGCGTTTATCACGGTGCTGGGCTACACCGCCGGCGGCTCGCTGATTTTCTACACCTTCACCACCTACATGCAGAAGTATCTGGTGAACACCGTGGGTATGCACGCCAAGACCTCCAGCTACATCATGACCGGCGCGCTGTTCCTGTACATGTGCATGCAGCCGGTGTTTGGCATGCTGGCGGACAAGATCGGCCGTCGTAACTCGATGCTGTGGTTTGCCGGCCTGGGCACGCTGTTCACGGTGCCGATCCTGCTCACCCTGAAAACCGTCAGCAGCCCGTTCCTGGCCTTTGTGCTGATCACCCTGGCGTTGGCGATTGTGAGTTTCTACACCTCCATCAGCGGCCTGGTGAAAGCCGAAATGTTCCCGCCCCAGGTGCGTGCCTTAGGTGTGGGCCTGGCGTATGCGGTGGCTAACGCGATCTTTGGCGGCTCGGCGGAATTCGTCGCGCTGAGCCTTAAATCCATTGGTATGGAAAACAGTTTCTACTGGTACGTCACGGCGATGATGGCGATCGCTTTCCTGTTCAGCTTGCGCCTGCCCAAACAAGCGGCGTACTTGCACCACGATCTGTAAGGGACGGTTATGACGCTGCGCACGAGCAACCAATTGTTCGACGCTTACTTCACCGCGGGCAGCATGGCCGAGGTGTTCTGCGACCAAGGGCGCCTGCAGGGCATGCTGGATTTCGAAGCGGGACTGGCCCGTGCCGAGGCCCAGGTGGGGTTGATCCCGCAAGCCGCCGTAGCGCCGATTGCCCAGGCCTGCCTGGCTTCGCTGTACGACGTGGATGCCCTCGGCGCGGCGATTGCCACGGCGGGGAATTCGGCGATTCCATTGGTCAAAGCCCTGGGCAAGTTGATCGCCAGCGAAGATGCCGGGGCTGAACGTTACGTGCATTTGGGCGCGACCAGCCAGGATGTGATGGACACCGGTTTGGTGCTGCAAGTGCGGCGCGCGGTGGAGTTGATCGAGACGGACCTGGCGCGCCTGGGTGACATCCTCGCCGCTCAGGCTCAGCGGTATGCCGCTGTGCCGTTGGCCGGGCGCACCTGGTTGCAACATGCGACGCCGGTCACCTTGGGGATGAAGATCGCCGGTTGGCTCGGGGCAGTGACCCGCAGCCGTCAGCGGCTTGCGGAGCTGAAGCCACGCTTGCTGGTGCTGCAATTCGGCGGCGCCTCCGGCACCTTGGCCGCGCTGGGTGAACAGGCGATGCCAGTAGCCGAAGCGTTGGCGGCGGAGTTGCAACTGGCCTTGCCCGAACAACCCTGGCACACCCAACGAGATCGCCTGGTGGAGTTCGCCAGCGTCCTCGGTTTGATCGCCGGCAGCCTCGGCAAGCTGGGGCGCGATATCAGCTTGTTGATGCAGACCGAAGCGGCCGAGGTTTTCGAACCGTCGGCACCGGGCAAGGGCGGTTCGTCCACCATGCCCCATAAACGCAACCCGGTGGGCGCCGCCGTGCTGATCAGCGCGGCGACCCGTGTGCCCGGCCTGGTGGCGACGATGTTCAGCGCCATGCCCCAGGAACACGAGCGCAGCCTGGGCTTGTGGCATGCCGAGTGGGAAACCCTGCCCGAGATTTGCCGACTGGTGTCCGGCGCGCTGCAACAGGCCTTGCTGGTGAGCGAAGGGTTGGAAGTGGACGCCGAACGCATGGGCCAGAACCTCGACCTGACCCAAGGCCTGGTGCTGGCCGAAGCCGTGAGCATCGTGCTGGCCCAGCGCCTGGGCCGTGAAACGGCGCATCACTTGCTGGAACACTGCTGCAAACGCGCCGTCGCCGAGGGTCGGCACCTGCGTGCGGTATTGGCGGACGAGCCGCAAGTCACCGCCGAGCTGTCCGCCACCGAACTTGATCGCCTGCTCGACCCGGCCCATTACCTGGGCCAGGCCCAAACCTGGGTCATCCGCGCTGTAGCCGAACACTTTGCTTAAGGAGTCCCCCGTGGCCTTTGTACAACTTGCCGATGGCGAACTGCATTACCAACTGGACGGGCCGGTCGACGCACCGGTGCTGGTGCTGTCCAACTCGCTAGGCACCGACCTGCATATGTGGGACATCCAGATCCCGGCCTTCACCGAGCATTTTCGCGTGCTGCGCTTTGATACCCGTGGCCATGGCAAATCCCTGGTCACCAAGGGCCCGTATAGCATCGAGCAACTGGGCCGTGACGTGATCGCGCTGCTGGACGCGCTGGATATCCCGCGTGCGCATTTTTGCGGGTTGTCCATGGGCGGCTTGATCGGCCAATGGCTGGGCATCAACGCAGGCACGCGCCTGCATCGCCTGGTGGTGTGCAACACCGCTGCCAAGATCGGCACGCCAGACATCTGGAACCCGCGTATCGAGATGGTCCTGCGCGACGGCAAGGCAGCGATGGTCGCGCTGCGCGATGCGTCGATTGCGCGCTGGTTTACTGCCGATTTCGCGGCGGCCAACCCGCATCAGGCCCGGCAGATTACCGACATGCTCGCGGCCACCTCGCCCGAAGGCTACGCCGCCAACTGCGCCGCCGTGCGCGATGCCGATTTTCGAGCGCAACTGGCCCTGATCAAAGTGCCGACCCTGGCCATTGCCGGTACCGAAGACGCGGTCACGCCGCCAGAAGGCAGCCACTTCATCCAGAACCATGTACAAGGTGCCGAATACGCTGAGTTCTATGCCGCGCACCTGTCCAATGTGCAGGCCGGTGCAGCGTTCAGCGACTGCGTTATCGAATTTTTGCTGGCCCGCTGAGGAGCTATTTGTGGACGAGAAACAACGTTATGCCGAAGGCCTGCAAGTGCGCCGCGAAGTGCTGGGCGACGCCCACGTCGATCGCAGCCTCAATGCCCTGACCGAGTTCAACAGCGAGTTCCAGGAAATGATCACCCGCCACGCCTGGGGTGACATCTGGACCCGCCCGGGCCTGCCTCGGCACACCCGCAGCCTGATCACCATTGCCATGTTGATTGGCATGAACCGCACGGATGAGCTGAAGCTGCACCTGCGCGCCGCCGCCAGCAATGGGGTGACCCGCGCCGAGATCAAAGAGGTGCTGATGCAGAGCGCGATCTACTGCGGGATTCCGGCGGCGAATGCGACGTTTCACTTGGCCGAATCGGTGTGGGATGAGCTGGGCGTCGAGTCAAGGGTTTAGACCCTTGACCCATCGATGGCGGATTGCCTTTCAACACACTGACGAGGTGGTTCATCAGTGGGCTATCGTTTTTAACGAAGTTACTCTAAGTAAGACTCCCTTAATGGAACGTCCATTTCTTTGCGCAGTGCGTTCTCATTAAAGGGGTCCGGGTTGGTATTGACCGGCGGTGTTGCCGGGTCGTCGTCAAAGTCAAAGGGGGCAGCGCTCGTCGGTAAACCGACTGCTTGGAGCTCGACGTTGGGCTCCATGCCTTTTTTTCCAGAAAAAACCGTACCTGTTTTAAAGTTGTAAGCGTGTGCCAGCTCATGGAATAGGTACGTCAGGGGCAGGGCGTTTTCACTGAAGTAATGGGGGTTGTAAACCAGGGTGCCTATGGGCATGGGGTCACCCCGCGTGTTCGCTACGATAGTTCCAAGTTTTGGATCGTTAGCGATGTCTGGATTTTCCCCATTTTCGAGTTGTTGATTAAAATAGGCGCTGTTGGGCATGTAGAAACTATTATTTTCGGATTCCCCCTCAATCACTTTGATGGGTGAGTCACTACGCTTCGCCAATGCGTCCAGTTCGGCCAACATTTTTTGGCCGGTTGGAGAGCTTCTCAGCATTTCCAAATCGTCGTTGAATCGTTGTTTGAAATCGGCTGAACCTTCTACAGAGAATGCGAAAGAGCCCGCAGTAGTGGGGGTGGTCCAATTGCGCTCTGTGGTAGCGGTTCTTAATATCGCGTCGGTTTTTTTAGCAAAAATCCTATTCTCTTCACCCGTCGCCATAATTCTGTTTTGGCCACTACCGGAATAGAAGGTCGTACGGCCATTTCCTTGCAGAACATTATTGCCTGCGCCACTGTTGATGACCGTCCGACTAGACCCAGCACGTATATAGTCATTATCGTTGCCGCCATCCAGATAAGCATCGCCGGCTCCTGGCCCCAAGTATCCATAGACGCGGTCTCTACCATTGTTGCCGTAGACCACGCACTTCCCGGGGCCTGCATAGATCACATCGTTATCATCATTACCTTCGGCGTAACCAAGACCGCTGCCGAGCCTGATGAAATCGTTTCCCTTGCCGCCAAACACTCGGACAATGCCACTACCCAGCGCGTTAATGACATCATCATCGTCGCCGCCTTCGACGGTCACGTCCCAATCAACAGCGGGGTCAATGGTAACGTCGTCATTGCCTCCCCTGGTTTTTATAACGAGAACTTGGCCCGGTTCGAGTGTCAAGTTGTAGGGCTTACCATTGACTGTCAAATTGCCGTTTGCAGTGTTTTTTATATGGACGGTGTCTGCTGTATTGCTCGTTGTAATAATCAGCTGGTCGATAAGCTGCTGTGCTTGCCCCTCGCTGTCATCCTCGTCATAGCTGACGGAGCAGGCTCGAGTGACCTCGATAGTGTCGTCTTTGAAGATCGGGTGATATTCGATCTGCCTAATTTGTTTTGGTTGCTGGTCGGTAGTGAACCTAGATTTTCCAGCCAGCTCGAGGGGGATCGGATCTTCGCCATTATTGATTAAGGACTTGTTGAAACTTTTCAACCCAAGTAGTGACATGTTGGTAAAGCGACTTCCATCTATTTCCAGGGGGGGCTCAGGTTGTTTCTGAGCAGGTAGGGCGGAGGAATGATGGAGGGCGTGTGTTGATAGGGGTGGGGTTTTGGACAGGCTCATGACTCATCTCCTTTCAGCGAGCGTTAGCATCTAAATGCGTCAGGGCAACTGAGTGGCGAGAGGCTTGGATGCGTTCCGAAAAAAGACCCGTCTATCGATTGATGATTCACTCAGTGGGAATCGGCATCCCACACCCAGTTCCACACCCCCGGCAAGTGCACCGGCTCGCTCACATCCTTGACTGACCTGGCCAACGCCGCCCGCTCCAGCGCGTCACGGTCGGTGTAAAACGGCTGAGCCGCCGTCTTCATTCCCGTGACCTGCGCGCTATCGAGCAATATCTGCAAGTACTCCTGCATATGCCGCGCGGTATAGCGGTTGATGTCATGGAAGGTCACCACCACGGGAATCACCCCGTCCACCGTCGGTAACTCTCCCAAGGCAATGCGTTCACGTACCACTGATAGTTGGCGGTTCAGGTTGGCGCGGCGACGGGGGCTGCCGTTGAACCCCCAGATCTTGCCGTCGTTGGCGCTCAAATCGGTCAGCAGCACGTGCATGCCGTGGCGCTGGTAAGCGGCAAAGGTACGCCGGTCATAGTTCCAGAACGGTGGGCGTACCAGCCGCGGCGGGGCGCCGGTGATCGCAGCAATGTCGGCTGCGCCTTGGGTGAGGGTGCTTTCCAGCTCGGCGTTGTTCAGCCAGCGGTGGTTGGTATGAAAACCGGTGGCGGTATGAAAGGCCAGGATATGCCCGCCTGCGTACTCACGCTCCATGGTCTTGCGCCCCCGTGAGCTGCCGCCCGAGCGGGCAGCTTCGGTTTGCAGGAAGAACACGGCCTTGATCCCCGGCAGGATCGGGTTGCTCGCCAGGTCGGCCACCACCGAACGGCTCGGGTTGTTGTAGCCCGAGGCGCTGGGGCCGTCATCAAAAGTCAGCAGGAAGCGAATCGGCGCCTGGGTTTGCAGGCGCTGTTCGGTTTGCGGCGTCAGGGCGATGGGCGCGCCGATGCAACCGCCCAGGCTCAGGACCAGGGCAAGCAGCAGGGACGCAGGGGCGAAGGATTTCATGGTGTGGGCCGGGCTCGTCTGGAGGCCGCCGCTGATTCAGCTCAGCAGCGGCAGGCGCGCACCATACAGTAAGGTCGATGACGGTTTACAGCAGACTGATCGGGTAACTGACGATCAGCCGGTTTTCATCGAATTCATTGTTGCTGTAATCCCGGCGCATGCTGGAGTTGCGCAGGCGCACCGTGAGGTTTTTCGCCACACCGCCTTGCACCGTGTAGCCCACTTCGCTTTCGCGGCCCCATTCCTTGCCGTCGGTGATAGTGCCTGTGTGCACGTTGCTGCCGCTGATGTAGCGGTTCATCAAGGTCAGGCCCGGCACGCCGAGGGCGGCGAAGTTGTAGTCATGGCGCACTTGCCAGGATTTCTCCTGGGCGTTGTCGTAGCTGGAGTTATAGCTATCGTTGGCCAGGGTGCCGCCGCTGGTGCCATTGACGCGCATCCAGGCGTTGTTGCCGTTAAGTTTTTGCAGGCCGACGTAGAAGGTGTTGCCGCCGTACTTGGCCGAGAACAGGCCGGACCAAGTTTTGTTGTCCAGGCTGCCGGCGCGGGCGCTGCCGTCGTCCTTGCCGTAGAAGAACCCGAGGTTGGCGCCCAGGGTCCAGTCGCCCATGGGCTGGCTGTGGATCAGGTTGACGAACTGCTGGCGGTAGATGTCCTTGAGCTGGGCGTTCCACAGGCCGACCTGGGTGCGCTTGTCGTTGAACGTATATTCACCGCCCTGGAAGTTGAAGCGGTCGGAGGTGAACGCGGTTTTACCGACCATCGACATGTCGGTCATGCTGCTGTCGTCCCGCGGGCTGTTGGCGCGGAACTGGCCGCCGTAGAGGGTCAGGCCGTCGATCTCCTTGGAGGTGATCTGCCCGCCACGCAGGGTTTGCGGCAGCGAGCGGCCATCGTCCGCGCGCAGGATCGGCAGCACCGGCATCCATTCGCCGACCTTCAGTTCGGTCTTGGAAATCTTCGCCTTGAACGCCACGCCCAAGCGCCCGAACTCATCCGCCGGCCGGCCGTCGTGGTCCAGCGGCAACAGTTGGGTACCGCCGCTGCCGCGTCCGCCATCGAGTTTTACCGAATACATGCCCAGCACATCCACGCCAAAACCCACCGTGCCTTGGGTAAAGCCGGACTTGGTGTCGAAGATGAAACTTTGAGTCCACTCTTGTGCGCCGCCCTGGGTCTTGGTGGGGTTGGTGTAATTGCGGTTGAAGAAGAAGTTGCGCAGGTTGAGGTTGGCGCTGGCGTCTTCGACAAAGCCGTGTTCTTCGGCGACGACGGGCAGGGCGAGTGTGGCGACAGCGGTTGCCAGCAACAGCTGGCGCGGGTGCAAAGTGTTCATGGCGTTAGGACCTGTTGTTATTGGGGTTATGCAGGTGCGGCCATGGTGCTCGGCGGTGCGGGGGCGGTGAAAGTGGGGGGCGGCGGATTTTGGGCGATGATCGAACGAAATTGTTATTTGGCATGATAGGTAAGAAAGCAGCGATAACGGTAAAGTGATTATGTTTTGATAAACCGATCAACTGAAAACGCCGATAGAGAAAAGCTGGGTTTTTGACTGACAGCCATATCAGCTAATGCGTCGCCGATAGCCGGGGCAAATTTATATCCATGTCCTGAGCAAGCAGAAGCAAAATAGGCAGCCTTTAATATTTTTGATTGACCTATTAAAAACGACTCGTCGAGGCTCATTGTATAGAAGCAGCTTTTTGCTTTTATAGGTGAGTGATCAAGTTGTGGGAAAAGGGATTTAACGGTTTCGGATATTTCAGTTATGTATTTCTGCTGAATGGAGAAGTTTTTCCAGTCAGGAGATACCACGTCTTGCTGTCTGTTGTGAAAGCCGATTTTCACACCAGGCTCAGTACTACCAATTGAGGGGACACCATAGAGAATACCCCCATCATCACGCTCATAAAGAAAGACGGGAAAGTTTTTCTTTGAAAAATATTCTTCAGATTTTATTTTTTGATTGAACCAGTAAATAGGTACTTGCCGGGGTTGAATGTATTGTTTTAGCTCGGGCATAAACTTTTCAGCAATCCAAGGGCCTGTGGTTATAATTGCCGATTTTGCATAATGGATAAATCCACATTTAGTGGTTGCTTGAATGCCCAATTTATGGTTTTCGAGATTTATAACGCTGTCGCCGAACTGAATGGATGCTCCGCACTGGACTGCTTCATTCAGCATCCCAAGCCTGGAGTCATAAGCTGATATCACATACGCGCCAGGTTCATATAGAGCGTGCACCCCATCCTGAAGGTGGATGGCAGGTAAGTAAGTTCTAATGTTAGAAGATGAGAGGATTTTATGGTCTATGTTTCCCTGGATTGCGGCTTTAATGCTTCCGGCTACTACACTGCTCGAACGAGGTCCGATGAAAATTCCACCTGTACGAAATAGGATTTGCCTGCCAATCGATTGTTCCAATTCATTCCATAATAAGTCGGCATGTATAAGTGCTGGGAGATACTTCTCACCCTCCCAATAGGCACGTCGGAAAATCCTTGACGCTCCATGGGAGGACCCATAGTTATGAGTGGGACCAGCGGCTTCAATTCCTAATACACAGGCACTTTTTTGAGAGGCTCTCCATAATGCGGCCGCTCCCATCACGCCAAGGCCGATAACAAGTACGTCATGTAAGTCTTTCATTGTTGGCTTTTCCTATTGAAGAGGACGTCGTATGCAGTCAGTAAAACGGGGAGGGCTGCTGATATGAGTAGTAGTGTCAAGGTTGTGTTGGAAGGTTGTTTGCTGAGGGTAGTGAGCGAAATAATTATCAGGGTAATGGGTAGTGCGAATTGTAAAAGGCCGGTTAGAGAAAGTGGTATTTTTCCAGTGGCGTAAGAAAACATTATTAAAGGCGATACGGATACTATACCCGCTAGCCAAATGAGTCGTGTAGAAGGTGAAGTGAGTTGGTCGGGTTGCAATAATTTTAAGTCAAATAGCCAAATGGCTAACGTCAGGCAGATCGCCAAGCATAAGCTCTCTATCAGAGTTCCACTTTTTGCGTCTAGCGGGCTTGCTTTTTTTATGTAAGTGTAAGCGCCCCATGATGCGGTTATTAATAGGTAGGTAAAATGATTTAAGTGTTCGGTTGAAAGCATAAGGAGTGTGATGATGCTAAGTGAGATGCAGATGGAGATAGTCTCGATTTTTTTGACCTTTTCTCGGTAAATTGAAAACCCTAAAATAACTGAAATGAAGGGTGCTAAAAGATACCCGAGTCCACTTTCTAGAATGTGCCCGTTAATGGATGACCAAATAAAGGTGCACCAATTTATTACTAGGAAAAATGAAGCAGTGCAATGCAGGGTGAGTGATTTAGATTTTAATAGTAATTTGTGAAGGGGGTGCCGGCATATCAAAATAAAAAGAGTGATGATCGCTGTTGATAATATTATTCTGTAGGCTACTAACGTGGTCGGTGGCACCTCGCTGAGCGCCCTCCAGTAAAGCGAGGATGCACCAAGAAAAAACTGCGCTAATACAGACAGTATCACTGGCAGCGTATAGGGTTGAAAGTTTTTTCGAGCGTTCATGATTGTGGCGTCGGACAGTGGAAAAACTCAATGACCTCATATGACCAATAAATAGTTCCTTTGCTGTCAGTAGAAAATGCCGCCAAATCTTGCGCTTCCCAGTTTTTGAACTCCAATTGAAGCTCTGCAGTGAGTGCTTGCCATTGGGAGGAATAGTGGATGAGTGGGAATGTATGGCGCTCAATTAGTCTGTGTGATAGGGGTGGGGCGTTATTGTACTTTTGACTGTACCGGTCTAATACGTCGCGAATACCTACCATTGAATTAAGGCCGACGATCGCCACTCCTGTAGGCTCAAGGTACCTCGGGAGATCTTCAAGGAAACGTGTGATGACAGTTTCACCATAAAACATTGCACTGGCCGGTAATGTTGCCTCTTGATCTATACTGTCTAGTTGTAGGGTCAGCGTTTGCGAGGGGGTGCGCCAGCCAGGAGGGTTAAATATAATGGTCTGAAACTGCCTTTCTGGGACTGACTGGAATAGATCACTGCAAATAAATGAGATTTTGTGATTGTTGAAGTTTATTTTTTCGTTGACTTTGGCCTGTTCAGTTGATCTTTCAGAAACGTCGGTTGCTACAATGTCATTATTACCAAGCTTTCGCATTAATAATGCATGAACGCCGCTCCCTGTACCCATGTCCAAGAAACTTCTACTGAGTATTTTGGGGTTTAACCTTTGCACGAGGTGGTTGCCCAGTCTAATGCCTGCAAGGCTGACCTTGAAAACATCTGGCGTATGCGCCAACGTCAAAGTTTGACCAAGGCCAAAATATAATTTATATGTGTCTTGATGTGTTTGCAAAGGTTGTTGAGTTAAATGACAGCTAGCTACACCGTGATCAATGAGTCCTCGCATTTCTAAGCTCCTTCACCTAACTCACTTGAGCGTGCGCTGGCGTGCTTTAATCCTTCTGTGATTATTGTTCTGAGTTGCATATTGTTAAAGAAGTTTATCGCTCTAACTGTCGTTCCGCTCGGCGTCATGACTCTTTCACAAATCGTCATGGGCGGATCTAGACTCGATTCAATCAGCGCTGTAGCTCCACGCAGTGTTTGAATGGCCATCATTGATGCCTGCGCTTTGTCAAAACCTGAAGAAATACCATATTCAATAAGGGCTGCCGTAAAGTAGGAGATGTAGGCCGGGCCACCTCCAACTAAAGCTGTGGCTGCATCAATAAGTGATTCTTCTGTTGTGATGATTTTGCCAAGTTTTGTGAAGATGTGTTCGGCTAGGGTTCTGTTTTTTAGGGTGAGCTCAGGTTTGTGCGTGAGTATTGTTATGCTTTCGCCTAGTGCGCATGCGATATTGGGAATTGCTCGACAGATTTGCTGTGAGTTTAGTCGGGTTGACAGTACTGATGTGGGGATGCCGGCCATGACTGATACTATCAGTCCTTTGTAAGAGTTGAGTTGTGGGCTATGTTTTGATAGCAGTTCAAAAGATTGAGGTGGGATTGCCAGAATTATAGCTTCTGACTCTATTTTTTTTGGGGGGGTGTCTGATGAGTGTATTCCATTTTTTTTCATTTCTTCCCTGCGAGCAGGGTTGGAGTCAATGATAGTTATGGATGTATCTACGCATGCTCGCTTCAGTCCTGCGGCGATGGCTCCTCCCATGTGTCCAGCGCCGATAATTAATATTTCTATTGGTTCTGTCATGATTACTCCAACCTTCTGCTGTTTTAGACGTTTGTCATTAGCTTCGTGGTGGATTGGATTTAAATCAAATCTAGTGTTTCCTAAAAACACGTAGTCCGTTTCCGGCGCTTATTCTGACAGGCGTGTTCAGACGGTGGTTGTTAGCTAGAAAACCGAATCAAGTTCTTGAATAAGTTATATTTGTTCGGTTTTTTTTGGGGCCGGCCGCGAAACACCCGGGTATCTTCGGCTGCACCTGATCGTCGATAATTATGCGATCCATACGCACCTGAAAGTGAACGCGTTGCAAGAAAGAACAAACGTCTCTACATGCATTTCACGTCCGCATCCATCCGTAAAAAAAGAGCGGTATGAGTACATGCCCAGCATATCCACGCCAAAACCCACCGTGCTTTGGGTAAAGCCGGACTTGGCGTCGAGGATGAAACTCTGCGTCCACTCCTGTGCGCCGCCCTGGGTTTTGGTGGGGGTGGTGTAATTGCGGTTGAAGAAGAAGTTGCGCAGGTTGAGGTTGGCGCTGGCGTCTTCCAGCAAGCCGTGTTCCTCGGCGACGACGGGCAGGGCAAGGGTGGCGACAGCGGTTGCCAGCAACAGCTGGCGCGGGTGCAAAGTGCTCATGGCGTTAGGACCTGTTGTTATTGGGGTTATGCAGGTGCGGGCCATGGTGAGAGGGCGATGGGGGAGATTCAATTAGGGGGGGCACGGGTTTGGGCGGTGATCGAACGCTATTGCAGGTGGCGTAGCGAGGGGTATGTCAACTGTCAGAGTTGACAGTTGTACAGAGCAACTATGGGCGATTAACGTTGGCGTAACGTCGGCATTGGGGGACGGCAGTATTCAATTCATTGAACGAGGCAGCCAACATGAGCGATATACGTCGTCCCACCAGCACAAACCCTGTTGTAGGGCGATTTACCGGCACTTACACCGTCGATTCTCGAGACCCGGTAAATTTTGACCTCCGTGATGTGCTTTATCAGAGTTTCGAAACGCCGATCTTACTTTTCATGGAGGCTGGTAACCGTCAAACGGAAGTTTGGCTTATATTCTCCGGCGGCGTCAGCATTGAGAAATTTGGCTATTACCCGTTCACAAGTCAGATAGGTGGATTTTCAGCTCAGGCATATATCAACAACGAAGAATTTAGCGCCTTTGAGGATCCCACAGGTGGACTAACGGTCAGGTTTGTAGAGTCTGATGGTGACTATAAGCGGCTCGAAGGTGACGGAACCCTTAAGATGAAAGTCTACGATAGGAAAAAAAACCCGCACGATGTGGTTATGACCATTACTAGATTTGATGTAAGAACCAAGCCTATTGATGCAGTCCCCGTACTCTGATGGCAGGGGGACTTGCTCAAGATTTTTGCAGCATCAGTTGGGTCCAGGGAAAGGCTGGCAAGTAATGCTGAGCTGCAACAATCACCCCCACCATCACCACCAGGAACGCCGCTTGCAACGGGCTCCAGAACGCCCAGTGCAAACCGTTCAGCCACGGGTACCCTTGGCTGAATTTATGGCTGATGTGGCCGATGCGTTTTGTGTGCAGCAGGTTGATCGCCAGCGCGCCAGCATAGGTGACCATGCCCAGTACACCCAGCATCAGCCCGCAGGCCACCAGCATGAGCGCCTGGGGCACGCCGTGGCGGATCACCAGCCAATACTTGTTGGGGTTAATGCGTTTGGGGATCAGGTACTGGCTTAGCCACAGGTCGGGTACCCGGTAGGTCGAGCTTATGCTGGCCCAGAACTGGGTGATGCGAAACGCGATCCCGGCCGGGATAAACGCCGCGACCATAAAGATAAACGTCGAATGCAAATCCAGCCTGCCGGGTGGCGTGTGGATCATGCTCAGGCCGATCCCCAGGGCGAACACGGCCCATACGCGAATAAACACCTGGGTATAAATCGGTCGCGGGACAAATTTGCGCCAGAAGAACGCATCGGGATTTGGCAGCCGTTCAAGCAGGTGCGGGTAGCGCCAGGTCAGGACTTCGCCCAGGTGCTGGCAGGCGTTCCATTCGTTCTCGCCAAAGCCGTCGATGAGGCGTTTTTGTTGGCTGGCCGACATCGGCGTGAGCAACAGGCGGGCGGCCTGGGCATCGGCAGGCGGGTGGCGCATCTCTTGGGCTTTGTCTTGCAGGTTGGCGTAGAAGCTCTCTTGCTCGCAGCGCGAGACCAGTTCACGCCACATCCAGGCGGGCTCCGGGAACACACCCTTCTGGTCGTCCCAACCGAACGCCTGGCACACGCGCTCGAACAGCGCCACGCTCCAAGTGGTTTCGTGCAGCAGTTGCAGCACGATGCGTTGCCACTGTTGCTGCAAGTCGAACACCCGCAGCCAGGGTTGGTTGCTGTACTGCGTGAGTTGGGTGATGAACTCGCGTTCGGCCTTTTGTTCCAGCAGCTCCTGCAAGGTGCGGCGGTAGTCCTGCAACAGTTCGCCGGTCAGTGCATCGTGCTGCCACGGGGTCATGGTCACCTGTTGCCAGGGCGTCAGCCATTCCAGGTGCTGCACGGCCCAGCTCGCGATTGCGCAGCGCTCGCCCGGGTTGTCGAAGCAGTGGCGCAACAGGCCGCTTTGAAACGCTTCGGTGCAGCCTTGTTGTTGCGCCTGGGCCCAACGTTTGTCGAGGTTGTGGGCGACAAGCCCATTGAGCAGTGCCTGGGCCGGGTCGGCCTTGGGTGCTTCGAACGGCGCCGGCTGCAGGGTGCTGACGTCCATCAGCTCGGCCAGGTCGTTGAGGTTGCCGTAGGCCTGTTCGGCCACGGGGGCTTGAACGGTGGTGTCCTCTTCTTCCCAGTCCGCTCGCCAGCGTGAATAGGCCAGTGCCTCTTCATAGGCTTCGCGCAGGCGCTGGAAGCCTTCAGCGTCGTCGTCCGGACGGCAGCTTTTGAGCAGCTTGGCGTAGGTGCGCTTGATGGTGCGCTCGTCGGCTTCTTCCGGCAGTTGCAGTACGGTCCAACAGTCCATGTGGTTTTTCCCTTAGCGCCAGAACCCGTTGTCGAGTTGCTCAAGTTGGCGGGTCAATTCGCTGCGGGCGTCGCGGATGCGGCGTTCGTCCTGGGTGTCGAGCACCTGCTGGAACTGCCCGGCCCAGTGGCCAAGTTGCTCGCGCAGTTCGCCCAGGCTTTCCTGGTAGAGCCGCTCAAGGCGGGCAGTGAGCACGGTGTTGACCTGCTGGTCGCGGGGGTGAACCTTCAACTGGGCCAGGGCTTGCAGGCGTTGCTGGATCTCGTCCGGGCTGAGCACCCCGGGGTTGTTCTCGATCACCAGCGAGTGTTGCTCGCCAGTCAGCGGGATATTCACCTGGGCTTCCAACAGGCCGTTGTTGTCGTAGGTGAAGCGCACGTCCAGCGAGACCTCACCGGCCTTGCGCTTGGGCACGGCGATGTCCAGTTGGCCCAGCTCGATGTTGTCCTTCACCAGGCGGCTTTCGCCCTGATAGATCTTGAGCAGCACCTGGCTCTGGTTGTCGTGCAGGGTGACCACGCTCTTGACCCGGCTCACCGGCACGCTGCTGTTGCGTTCGATCAACGGCAGGTAGTGGCCGCTTTCGATATGGCCACCGTACTGGTTCGAGGTTTCGATGCCCAGGGTGTAGGGGCATACGTCGGTCAGCACGACTTCTTCCAGCGCCGCCGAACGGGCCTTGAGTGCGGCCTGGATCGCGGCACCGTGGGCCACCACCTGGTCCGGGTCGAGGCTGATGGACGGGAAGCGCCCGAATAAGCCCGCAGCGAGTTTGCGTACCAGTGGCATACGCGTGGTGCCGCCTACCAAGAGGATTTCATCCAGGTCGCCGACCCGAATTCGCGCATCCCGCAGGGCGCGTTCGATGGGTGCGCGCAGGCGTTCCAAGAGCGGGGTGTAGAGCTTGGCCAGTTCTTGTTGGGTGATGGTCTTGACCCATTGCTGGCCGTCTACCCGCAGGGCGAAGTCGGCGCTGTCGTCCTGTCCTAGGGCTTTGCGTACCCGTTCGGCTTCACGGCGCAGGGCTTGCAGCACACTGCTGGTGGGTGGGAAGCCTTGGGCGTTGCGCTGGCTGTCGACGAAGTGTTCCAGCAGTAGGGTGTCGAAGTCTTCGCCACCGAGGAAGTTGTCGCCAGCGCTGGCACGCACCTCCATGACGCCGTCGAACAGCTCGATGATCGACACGTCAAAGGTGCCGCCGCCGAGGTCGAACACCAGAAACGAGGTTTCTTTATCACGCTGGTGCAGGCCGTAGGCGAGGGCAGCGGCGGTGGGTTCGTTGATCAGTTTTTCAACGTTCAGCCCGGCCAGTTCGCCAGCGATGCGCGTGGCTTTGCGTTGGCCGTCGCTGAAATAGGCGGGCACGCTGATCACGGCTTCGGTGACGGTCTGGCCGTAGGTGCGTTCGATATCTTCCTTGAGGCTTTTGAGCACCAAGGCGGAGAGTTCTTCGGGCCGGAACGACTTATCGCCCAAGCGCACTTCGGTGGCACTGCCCATGTAGCGCTTGAATAGCGATGTTGTCAGGTGCGGGTGGGTGTGCAGGCGCTCCTTGGCGGCTTGGCCTACCAGGATGCGGCCTTGGTCATCCAGGCCGACCACGCTGGGTGTCAGTAAATGGCCAAGGGCATTGGGCACCAATTCGGCGGCATCACCGCGCCATACCGCTGCGAGACTGTTGGTGGTCCCCAGGTCGATTCCTACGATCATTACGACAAGCTCCCTCTGTGGTCTGTAAGAATCTGTGACCAATTTTATCCTGAAAGGTTGAGCGAAATGCAAGGTGACGGGTTTAAAGCGTGGCATGCCACAGATCCAATGTGGGAGGGGGCTTGCCCCCGATTGCGGTGGGTCAGTCAATCTATTTATCAATGATCCACCGTCATCGGGGCAAGCCCCCTCCCACATTGGATAGTGTTGTCAGATAAAGGGCATAAAAAAACCGCTTCCGGTGAGGGAAGCGGTTTTGTCTACAACGGCACTGCTTTTACAACAGCATCAGAACAACTTCAGCGCCGGTGCTTCTTCTTTCAACGGCTCGTTCTTCGCGGTCTGCTCGCTCCAGCCACCGCCGAGGGCCTTGTACAGGTTGACCTCGCTGGTGAGCTGCGCCAGGCGGTCGGTGATCAGCGATTGCTGGGCACTGAACAGTTGGCGCTGGGCGTCGAGGAAGGTCAGGTTGCTGTCCACGCCAATGCGGTAGCGACGCTCGGCCAGGCGGTAGTAATCCTGGTTGGCGGCGACGAAACCACGTTGGGCTTCCAGTTGCTGCTTGTAGGTCTCCCGCGCGGCGAGGCCGTCGGAGACTTCCTGGAAGCCGGTCTGGATGGCCTTCTCGTAGGTCGCCACGTTGATCTCTTTCTGGATCTTCGCGTAGTCCAGGCTGGCGCGCAGGCTGCCGGCGTTGAAGATCGGGATGTTGATCTGCGGGGCGAACGCCCAGGTACCCGAGCCGCCTTTGAACAGGCCGCCCAGGGTTGGGCTGGCGGTACCGGCACTGGCCGTCAGGCTGATGCTCGGGAAGAACGCCGCACGGGCCGCGCCGATATTGGCGTTGGCCGCCTTGAGGTTGTACTCGGCCTGCATGATGTCGGGACGACGTTGCAGCAGGTCCGATGGCAACCCGGCCGGCACGTCGCTGAGCAGGTTATCCGACAGCGGCTGGCTGGCGATATTCGCCGGCAGCCCGGAGCCCAGCAGCAGGGTCAGGCTGTTTTCGTCCTGGGCCACTTGGCGGGTATAGCGCGCCAGGGCGACCCGGGCGTTTTCCACTGAGGTGCGGGCCTGGCTGAGGTCGAGGGCCGAGGCCACGCCGACTTCGTTGCTGCGCGAGGTCAGCTTGAAGCTCTGCTCGTAGGCACCCAGGGTGTCCTGGGTGAGCTTGAGCAGCTCTTTGTCGGCCTGCCAGGTCAGGTAGGCGTTGGCCACGCTGGCCACCAGGCTGATCTGGGTGCTGCGCCGTGCTTCTTCAGTGGCGAAGTACTTTTGCAGCGCCTCTTCACTCAAGCTGCGCACGCGGCCGAACAGGTCCAACTCATACGAACTGATGCCAAGGCCAGCCGAGTATTGGCTGGCGATGGTCGATTCGCCGGTGCTCGACAGCTTGGCCGGGGTACGCGAACGGCTGCCGCTACCCGTGGCCGATACGGCCGGGAACAGGTCGGCACGCTGGATCTGGTACTGCGCCGCGTAGGCGTCGATGTTCAGGGCCGCGACACGCAGGTCGCGGTTGTTCACCAGCGCGGTCTGGATCAGCTGTTGCAGGGCAGGGTCGTGGAAAAACTGCTTCCAGCCCTGCTCGACGGCAGCCTGGCTCGGCGCCTGGTCCGACGAATACGCCGGCCCCTGCGGGAACTGTGCGGCCACCGGCGCCTCAGGGCGCTGATAGTCAGGTATCAGCGAGCAGCCACTGAGCACGAATGCCGTGACGGCTAAGGAAAGGAGCGACTTGCTCATAGGCCAGCCTCTTTATGGGTTTCAGTAGGTTCAGTCTTTTTGCGCTCGCCAGCAGCGGACACGGTCGCGAAGAACAGTGGCACCCAGAAGATCGCCAAGACAGTGGCCGTGATCATACCGCCAATTACGCCAGTACCAATTGCGTGTTGGCTGCCGGAGCCGGCGCCGGTGGAGATCGCCAGCGGCAGTACGCCGAGGACGAACGCCATGGAGGTCATGATGATCGGGCGCAGACGCATCCGTGAAGCCTCGATGGCCGACTCGACGATGCCCTTGCCTTGTTCATGCAGCTCTTTGGCGAACTCCACGATAAGAATGGCGTTTTTCGCCGCCAAGCCCACCGTCACCAACAGGCCTACCTGGAAGAACACGTCGTTGGACAAGCCGCGCAGGCTGGTGGCCATCAACGCACCCACCACGCCCAGCGGTACCACGAGCAGTACGGCAATCGGGATCGACCAGCTTTCGTACAGTGCCGCCAGGCAGAGGAACACCACCAACAGCGACAAGGCGTACAGCGCAGGTGCCTGGGAGCCCGACAGGCGTTCTTCGTACGACAGACCGGTCCAGGCATAGCCGACACCCGCCGGCAATTGCTTGGCGATGCGTTCGACTTCGGCCATGGCGTCACCGGTGCTGTAGCCCGGCGCCGGAGTACCGAGGATTTCCATCGCCGCTACACCGTTGTAGCGCGAGAGTTTCGGCGAACCGAAGATCCACTTGCCCGAGGAAATGGCCGACATGGGCACCATTTTCCCGGAGTCGCTGCGCACGAACCACTTGTCCAGGTCTTCCGGGGACATGCGGCCAGCGGCCTCGCCCTGTACGTACACCTTCTTCACCCGACCACGGTCGATGAAGTCGTTGACGTAGCTGCCACCCAAGGCAATCGCCAGGGTCTGGTTGATGCTGGACAGGGTGATGCCCTGGGCACTGGCCTTCTCGTCGTCGACGGTGAGCTCGTACTGCGGCTCATCGTTCACGCCGTTGGGGCGCACACCTGCCAGGATCTTGCTTTGCGCTGCCATGCCAAGGAACTGGTTGCGCGCTTCCATCAGCTTGTCGTGGCCGACGCCGCCCTGGTCTTGCAGGAACACGTCGAAACCGGTGGCGTTACCCAGCTCCAGAACCGAAGGTGGCACGATGGCAAAGACCATGGCGTCCTTGAAGGCCCCAAAGAAGTAACCCTGGGCACGCTTGGCCACTTCGAATACCGACATGCTCGAATCGCGTTCGTCCCATGGCTTGAGCATCACGAAGGCCAGGCCCGAACTTTGGCCACGGCCGGCGAAGTTGAAGCCGTTGACGGTAAACACCGACTTCACGGCCTTGCCTTCGCCAGGCTCGCCTTCTTTGTCGTGGAGCAGGAAGGCACGCATGTCGTCGATGACTTTTTGTGTACGTTCAGCCGACGAACCGACTGGGGTCTGGACCTGGGCAAAGATTACGCCCTGGTCTTCCTCAGGCAGGAATGCGCTTGGAATACGGGTGAACAGCCAGATCATGCCAACCACGACCAGCAGGTACACGAAGAAGGCAGGAAACTTGTGCTTGATCATGTTGCCCACGCCGCGCTCGTAGCTGACAACGCCACGGTCGAAGGTGCGGTTGAACCAGCCGAAGAAACCACGCTTGGGTTGGCCGTGCTTTTCCGGGTCGATCGGCTTGAGCATGGTGGCGCACAAGGCCGGGGTGAAGATCAGGGCAACCAGTACCGACAACGCCATGGCCGAAACGATGGTGATGGAGAACTGTTTGTAGATCACACCGGTGGAGCCGCCGAAGAACGCCATTGGCAGCAATACTGCCGACAGCACCAGGGCAATACCCACCAGGGCACCCTGGATCTGGCCCATGGACTTGACCGTCGCCTCTTTAGGCGACAGGTGTTCCTCGGCCATCACCCGCTCGACGTTTTCCACCACGACGATGGCGTCGTCCACCAGCAAGCCGATGGCCAGGATCATGCCGAACATGGTCAAGGTGTTGATGGTAAAACCGAACGCCGCCAGGATCCCGAAGGTCCCCAGCAATACCACCGGTACGGTCATGGTGGTGATGATGGTGGCGCGGAAGTTCTGCAGGAACAGGAACATCACCAGGAATACCAGCACGATCGCTTCGATCAGGGTGTGGACCACACCGGAGATCGACTCGGTCACCACTGGGGTGGTGTCATACGGCACCACCGCCTTCATGCCTGGCGGGAAAAACGGTTCCAGGGACGCCACGGTGGCGCGGATGGCCTTGGCGGTGTCCAGGGCGTTGGCGCCCGATGCCAGCTTGATCGCCATGCCCGAAGCCGGCTTGCCGTTGAACTGTGCACTGATGCTGTAGTTCTGGCCGCCCAGTTCGATGCGCGCGATGTCACGCAGGCGAACCTGCGAGCCGTCGGCGTTCACTTTCATGAGGATCTTGCCGAACTCTTCGGCGGTTTGCAGACGGGTCTTGCCGATGATGGTGGCGTTCAGTTGGGTGCCGGGCAGGGCAGGCAGGCCGCCCAATTGACCGGTCGCTACCTGGACGTTCTGGGCGGCGATGGCGGTGCTGACGTCTACCGGGGTCAACTGGTAGTTGTTCAGCTTGGCCGGGTCGAGCCAGATACGCATGGCGTACTGGGAACCGAACACCTGGAAGTCACCCACACCCGCAGTACGGGAGATCGGGTCCTGGATGTTGGAGACGATGTAGTTGGACAGGTCGTCCTTGGTCATGCTGCCGTCTTCCGACACCAGACCGATCACCATCAGGAAGTTCTTCACCGACTTGGTCACGCGGATACCCTGCTGCTGCACTTCTTGCGGCAGCAGTGGGGTCGCCAGGTTCAGCTTGTTCTGCACCTGAACCTGGGCGATGTCCGGGTTGGTACCCTGGTTGAACGTCGCGGTGATGGTCATGCTGCCGTCGGAGTTACTGTCCGAGGCGACATAACGCAGGTTGTCGATACCGTTGAGCTGTTGCTCGATCACCTGTACCACGGTGTCCTGCACGGTTTGTGCAGACGCGCCTGGGTAGGTCACCTGGATATCAATGGCGGTTGGCGCAATGGCCGGGTATTGGTTGATGGGCAACTTCAGGATCGACAATGCCCCGACCAGCATGATCACCAGGGCAATTACCCAGGCGAAAATGGGACGGTCGATAAAAAATTTCGACATGAATTACTCCCCTTTGCCCGTAGTGGCAGCAGGAGCAGCAACCGTTCCAGCAGGCTTGGCGTTATCGGCGTCCTTGACCTGGACTTCGATGCCCGGCTTGATGAATTGCAGGCCTTCGGTGATCACGCGGTCACCCGGGTTCAGGCCCTTTTCCACCAGCCAGTAGGCGCCGGACGTGCGGTTGGCCACCAGGGTGCGTTGCTCGACCTTGTTGTCCTTGTTCACCACCAGCGCGGTCGGGATGCCCTTGATATCACGGGTCACGCCTTGCTGCGGTGCCAGGATGGCCTTGCTGTTCACACCGGCTTGCAACTGGGCGTGGACGAACATGCCGGGCAGCAGGGTGTGGTCAGGGTTGGGGAACACGGCGCGCAGGGTCACGGAGCCGGTGGTCTGGTCAACCGAGACTTCGGAGAACTCCAGTTTGCCTTCCTGGCTGTAGTCGCTGCCATCTTCCAGGGTCAACTTGACCTTGGCGGCATTGGCGCCGGCTTTTTCCAGCTGGCCGCTTTCCAGGTCGCGGCGCAGTTTCAGCATTTCGGCCGAAGACTGCGTAACGTCGACGTAGATCGGGTCCAGTTGCTGGATCACGGCCATGGAGTCGGTCTGGCCATTGCTGACCAGCGCGCCTTCGGTCACCGAAGAACGACCGATACGCCCGGAGATCGGTGCGTACACCTTGGTGTAGCGCACGTTGATCTGGGCGGTTTGCACGTTGGCTTCGGCCGTCATGCGGTTGGCGACGGCGGTGTCGTATTCCTGACGGCTCACCGCTTGTTCATCGACCAACTGCTTGTAGCGGTCGGAGATGGACTTGGTCTGCGTCAGGCTGGCCTGTGCGCTTTTGAGGGTGGCGTCATACACCGACGGGTCGATCTGGTAGAGCTGTTGCCCTTCCTTCACGTCGCCGCCTTCCTTGAACAGGCGCTTGAGAATGATGCCGTTGACCTGAGGGCGCACTTCCGCGATGCGAAAGGCCGTGGTGCGGCCCGGCAACTCGGAGGTCAGGGTAAAGGCTTGGGGTTGAATGGTAACCACGCCGACCTGAGGGGTTTGAGCGGGCGGAGCCGCTTCTTCCTTTTTACATCCGCTGAGCAGCGATGCCAGGGCGACGGCAGTGACCAGAGCGGTAACAGCTGGCTTAAGTTGCATGAAGATCCTCGGGTCAGGCGCGCAGAGTGCGCACAAGCAGTGTGGAAGGTTTAAAAATAAACGGCATGTAGATAAGTAGCTTGCTACGCAATATACTTACGTTCATGGTTGTTTGTAAACTCTTGACAGGCTTCGCGAAATGTTGACAAAGCAACGCCCGAAGCCTCGATTCCATTACGTTCGGCACCCATGACGGTGCCGTCCCACAAAATATTCGGATGATCGTCTACCGCTGTTAATTCTGCGTTAACGATAGTCTCTAGTGTCCTGATTGAGGTTTTACTGCCATGGTTCGTCGCACCAAAGAGGAAGCTCAGGAAACGCGCAGCCAAATTCTTGATGCCGCCGAGCACGCTTTTTATGAGCGCGGCGTTGCGCGGACCACGCTGGCGGACATCGCCGCGTTGGCGGGCGTGACGCGAGGCGCCATTTACTGGCATTTCAGTAACAAATCCGATTTGCTCCAGGCCTTGCTCGACACGCTGCACGAGCCGCTGGACGACTTGGCCCGGGCCGGTGAAAGCGAGGATGAACTCGACCCATTGGGCTGTATGCGCAAACTGCTGATTCGTTTGTTTCATCAAGTGGCCCTGGACCCGAAAACCCGACGCATCAACGAGATCCTGTTTCATAAGTGCGAATTCACCGATGAAATGTGCGACATGCGCCGCCAACGCCAGACCCATACCCTGGAGTGCAACCTGCGCATCGGCCTGACCCTGCGTAACGCTGTGCATCGCGGGCAATTGCCGGAAAACCTCGACACCTCCCGTGGTGCGGTGTGCATTCATGCCTACATCAACGGGCTGGTGGGCCAGTGGCTGCTGATCCCCGACAGCTTCCAATTGCATCAGGACGCCGAACGCTGGGTAGATGCAGGGCTCGACATGCTGCGCCTGAGCCCTAGCCTGCGCAATTAAGACAAAATGCGTAATTGCATCAGGTTGTGTCAACAGTTAAGCCTAAGGATGGTCAATCGTCCTTCTGGCTTATTTGTGGGGTGACTTTATATACGGGCTCGCAGAGGGTTGATACGTAGCCGGCTAAGTATTTTGTAGGGATTTTGTTGCAGGGGTGTGAAGTAGTGTTTCCCTTCTGATTTGCACAAATCTAAATGTGGGAGGGGGCTTGCTCCCGATAGCGGTGTGTCAGTCAATGCATGTGCTGACTGAACCACTGCTATCGGGAGCAAGCCCCCTCCCACATTTGATTGTTGTCCTGCTTTAGATCGCCAGCGTCGGATAGTCGATGTAGCCAACCGGACCCTTGCTGTAGAACGTATCCGGACGCGGATCATTCAGCGGCGCATCGGCCTTCAAACGCGCCGGCAAATCCGGGTTGGCAATGAACGGCACACCAAAGGCCACTGCATCCGCCTTGCCGTCAGCCAGCCACGCATTGGCGCTGTCCTTGGTGAAACGCTCGTTGGCGATATACGCACCGCCGAAGGCTTTCTTCAACTGCGGGCCGAGGCTGTCAGCGCCTTCCTTCTCGCGCGAGCAGATAAACGCAATGCCACGCTTGCCCAACTCACTGGCCACGTAGGTAAAGGTTTCTGCCAGGTTGTCGTCGCCCATGTCATGGGAATCGGCACGCGGTGCCAGGTGCACACCCACACGGCCGGCGCCCCAGATTTCGATGGCCGCGTCGGTCACTTCCAGCAGCAGGCGGGCACGGTTTTCCAGGGAGCCGCCGTAGTTGTCGGTGCGCTGGTTGGTGCTGCTTTGCAGGAACTGGTCCAGCAGGTAGCCGTTGGCACCGTGGATCTCCACGCCGTCAAAGCCTGCGGCCTTGGCGTTTTCGGCACCGGTGCGGTAGGCGTCGACGATGTCGGCGATTTCCGCGGTTTCCAGGGCGCGCGGGGTCGGGTAGTCGGCCAGCGGGCGCACCAGGCTGACGTGGCCTTTAGGCTGGATCGCGCTCGGCGCCACCGGGGTTTCGCCGTTCAGGTACGACTCATGGGAGATACGGCCGACGTGCCACAGTTGCAGGAAGATCTTGCCGCCCGCGCCGTGAATCGCCTTGGTCACGTTGGCCCAGCCGCGCACCTGGTCGTTGGACCAGATACCCGGAGTGTCCGGGTAGCCCACGCCCAACGGCGTCACGGAGGTGGCTTCACTGAGGATCAGCCCGGCGGAAGCACGTTGCACGTAGTACTCGGCCATCAGCGCGTTGGGTACGCGGCCGGCGTCGGCGCGGCAGCGGGTCAGCGGCGCCATGATGATGCGGTTGGACAGTTCCAGGTCGCCCAGTTTGATCGGATCGAAAATAGTCGTCATGGGAAAACACCTTTCTCTTTGAAGTTGATCAGTTGGTCGCAGGGGCCAGGTCGGCATTGCCGCCCTGACGGAATGTAATCAGGGTCACCAGCAGCGCCAGAATCGCCAGGGCGCCAGCGGCCAACGGCACGCTGGTCAAGCCAAAACCGTGGGCAATCACCGTGCCGCCGACCCAGGCGCCGAGGGCGTTGCCGATGTTGAAGGCGCCGATGTTCAGGGTGGACACCAGGTTCGGCGCAGCCTTGCCGAAGGTCACCACGTTGATCTGCAGCGCAGGCACGGCGGCAAATGCAGCGGTGGCCCACAGGAATAGGGTGATTTCGGTGGGGATCAGCGCAACGCTGGTCCAACTGAGCGCGGTGGAAATCACCGCCATGCTGATAAATACGCCGATCAAGGTAGCGGCCAGGCGCTTGTCCGCCAGCTTGCCGCCGATGATATTGCCCAGGGTCAGGCCCAGGCCGATCAGCAGCAGAGTCCAGGTCACGCCGTTGGGCGACACGCCCGTCACATCGCCCAGCAGCGGTGCGACGTAGGTGAAGAGGGTGAACATCGACGCGGAGAACAGCGCGGTCATGGTCAACGACAACCAGATACCTGCACCCTTGAGTGCGGCCAGTTCGGCGCGCATGTCGAGTTTTTCTTCATCGCGCTTGGCCGGCAGGAAGCGGATCAAACCGATCAGCGCCACCACACCAATCACCGTCACCGCCCAGAAGGTCGAGCGCCAGCCCGCAGCTTGGCCTAGTGCGGTGCCCAATGGCACGCCAAGTACATTGGCCAGGGTCAAACCGGTGAGCATCAAGGCCACGGCCGACGCGCGCTTGTTGGCCGGCACCAGGTTGGCGGCGACCACGGAGCCGATCCCGAAGAACGCACCGTGGCACAGCGCAGTGACCACACGCGCAAACATCAGCACGTTGTAGTCGCTGGCCAGGGCACAAAGCAGGTTGCCGACAATAAAGATGCCCATCAACGCTACCAGGGCGGCCTTGCGTGGCAGCTTGGCGGTGGCCAGTGCCATGAAGGGCGCGCCGATGGCCACGCCCAGGGCGTAGCCGGTCACCAGCCAGCCCGCGCCGGGGATCGACACGCCGAGGTCCGCCGCCACATCGGGCAGCAAGCCCATGATGACGAACTCGGTGGTGCCGATGGCGAAGGCGCTGAGGGCCAGTATGAGTAGCGAGAGGGGCATTGGGGTTTCCTTTACAGCGGTTCGCTGATTTCAGAACTGAGTTCTTGAGTGAGCGCATCGAGGAACGCTTGGATCGTTGCCTCGTTGCGTTTGAAAAAGTGCCACTGCCCGGCCTTTTGGCTGCTGATCAAACCCGCCCGCTGCAAGGTGGCCAGGTGGGCCGACACGGTGGACTGGGACAAGCCGCAGCGCTGGTCGATCTGCCCGGCACAGATGCCGTATTCGTGGTTGTGCAGTTGCTCGGGGAATTGCACTTTCGGGTCTTTGAGCCAGTTGAGGATGTCTCGCCGTACTGGGTGCGCCAGGGCTTTTATTATTTCGTCGAGGTCGATGGACATGGCAGGTGCTCGGTTTTTTAAAGCGTTATATCGCGATGAAGCGAACCTTAAATCGTTATATCCCGATATACCAATATGGATTTGGTCTTAATCCAGATTAAATCGGTATATCGGGTTATAACGATACGTTGGCGGCAGTGCTAGACTGCGCGCCATGAATTATCTCGCACATCTGCACCTGGGCGGCCAACTTCCTGCGCAACTGCTGGGCAGCCTCTATGGCGATTTCGTCAAAGGCCGCCTGCAAGGCCAGTACAGCCCGCAAATCGAGGCGGCGATCCAACTGCATCGCGCCATCGACCGCTATACCGACAGCCACCTGTTGGTAGGGGAGGCGTTGTCGCGTTTCAGCCTCACCCGCAGGCGCTATGCCGGGATCGTCCTGGATGTGTTTTTTGACCATTGCCTGGCGCGGGATTGGGCGTTGTATGCCGACCAGCCCCTGGAGCGCTTCACCTCCCAGGTGTACCGCGTGCTGGCGGCCGAACCGCAGTTGCCGGGGCGACTGGCGCAGATTGCGCCGTGGATGGCAGCGGATGATTGGCTGGGTTCGTACCGTGAGTTTGCGGTGATGGAGCAGGTGCTGCGGGGGATTTCGCGGCGGTTGTCGCAGCCGCAGGAGTTGGGGTTTGCGATGCAGGAGTTGCGGGAGTTGTATGAGCCGTTGAGCCAGGATTTCCGTCGGTTCTACCCCGAACTGCAAGCCTTTGCACAAACCCAACTGGCTAGTGAGGTCTAAATGTGGGAGCGGGCTTGCTCGCGAAAGCAGTCCGTCAGCAACAAATGTACTGACTGATCCACTGCTTTCGCGAGCAAGCCCGCTCCCACATTTTTGAACGTGCCCCCTTCAGGCCGCGAAGGCTGGTCGCACCGGCATTTGTTCCGCCTCCGGCACCGGCCCAAACAACGCCTTCTGCACCGCCTGCTGCGCCTGATACGCCAGCGCCGCACGTTCCTGCCCGGCGCATGCAATCGGCTTGAGCACATGAATCTCCACATCGCCCTGGTCATTGGCAAACAGGCGCATCAGGTGCGAGAGCAAATCATCATCGCCAATAAACGGTGCCAGCGGGTCGACCTGGCCATCGCGCAGATAACGGATCGCCACCGGTTGCAGCGCCACATCCGCATCAATCGCACTGGCCAGCAAGCGCCCGTGGAAGGTGCGCAGGCTGCGCCCGTCGGTGGTGGTGCCTTCGGGGAACATCAGCAACGGATGCTGTTGTTCCAAGTGACGGGTCATCTGTTTGCGGATCAACTGGCTGTCGCCTGAACCACGGCGAATAAACAAACTGCCAGCCTTGGCCGCCAACCAGCCGGCCACCGGCCAGGTGCGCACTTCGGCCTTGGACAGGAACGACATGGGCGCCACCGCGCCCAGCAGCGGGATATCGGTCCACGACACGTGATTGCTCACCCATAGCATCGGTTGCGTCGGCAACTCGCCGTGCACCGTCACGCGAAAGGGCAGGGCATTGGTCAGCCGCGCCATGAAGAAACGCGACCAACGCTGGCGGCGCACCATCGAGTTGGCGATACCCAAGCGCTCGAACACCCCAAACACACTGGCCATGCTCAAGCCCAGCGCCACCACCACCAGCACCCGGACAATACGCCCGTACACCCGCAGGCGGCTCATTACATGGCCGCCTTGAAGTGGCGGGCATAACGCGGGCATAGCTCATCGCGCTTGAGCAGGATGAACACGTCGGCCACTTGGAAATCTTCATCCCAGCACGGCTCGCCGCAAATCTTCGCACCCAGGCGCATGTAGGCCTTGAGCAGGGGTGGCATTTCCGCGATGACGTTGGACGGCAGGTCCAGCGCCGGCAGTGGTTTTTTCGGTTCGGCGCGCAGGTGTTCGTTGCACAGGTAGCGTTCGCGCAGGCGCTGCATGATCGCGTGGGCCTGGATGCCACCGTCGTGCATCGGGATGCTTGCGCAGCCCATCAGGTAGCTGTAGCCGCCTTGGTTGAGCACTTCGGCCAATTCGCCCCACAACACCGCGATGGTGCCGCCATTGCGGTAGGCCGGGTCGACGCAGGTGCGGCCGATTTCCAGGATCGGGCCTTGCAGGTGGAGCAAGCCATGCAGGCTGAATTCTTCTTCACTGTAGAAACGGCCCAAGGTGCTGGCGGCTGCGTGGTCGAGTAAACGGGTGGTGGCCACCAAGCGACCGCTGTTCAAGTCCCGCACGCCGATGTGGCTGCAGTGAACATCATAGTCATCCATGTCCAGACCCAGTTCCGCGCCTTTCAGCTTGGCGTTGAACTCGCCGCTGAACACGTTGAACCGCAAGGCCTGGGCTTCCTGCAACGCCTGCGCGCCAACCAGGCGTTCGGCTTGCAGACGGCGTTCATTGCCGGTGTCGCTGATGCGGGCGATCTGAGTCATGGCGAGTCTCCGAGTGCCGGCCACGATTTCGGCCGGTCGACTTTGTTGTCCAAAGTCAGGCTATGGAGGCCCGGTGTCATCTCCATGAAGTTATGGTGACGCTTGGATGACAGCCCCTTTGTCGCAAATCTGTCATCCCCCTCGGCTAGGCTCGCGGGCTTGAATGCCCCCTTGAGTTTGCGTCCATGGTCAGAGGCTTGTTGTGTGTTGCCCTGCTGTTCGTCACCGTTAACGCCCACGCCGAAGCCTGGCCAGACAAGGAGTGGGCCAAGGGCACACAGATCACAGGCCCCGCTGTCGATGCCCTGAACACCTACGCGTTCCCCCCGCGCGATGACGAAACTCGCCAAGGCATCCGCACCGATGCACTGTTGGTGATTCGCGACGGCCAGATCATCTACGAACGCTACGCCGCACCCACCACCGCCAGCACCCCGCACCTGACCTGGTCCATCAGCAAAAGCCTGATGGCCACGGTGCTGGGCGTGGCCTATGGCGAGAACCGTTTCAAACTCACCGACCCCGCGGCTCGCTTCTACCCGCCGATGAAACAGCACCCCAACGTCACCCTGGCCGACCTGTTGCACTGGGCCTCGGGCCTCGACTGGCAGGAAGACTACGAGTACGCCCCGCTCAAATCCTCGGTGGTGGCGATGCTCTACACCCGTGGCCGCAGCGATATGGCCGAGTTCGCGGCGGATACCCCAGCCGCCAGCGCACCGGGCCAGGCCTTTCGCTACTCCAGCGGCGACAGCAATATTCTCTCCGCTGCGCTCAAAGGCATGCTCGGCCACAAGGCCTATATGAGTTACCCGTGGGACGCGCTGTTCAACCCCTTGGGCATTCGCAACGCGACTTGGGAAACCGATGGCGATGAAACCTTTGTTGCCTCGTCCTACGCCTACCTTACCGCCCGTGACCTGGCGCGGGTCGGCCTGCTGATGGCACGGGACGGACGCTGGCGGGAGCAGCAACTGCTGCCTAAGGCGTGGGTGGCGTTCAATCGCCAACCCTTCAATAACTACAAGGCGGGTCAGGACGAAGCGGTGCCGGGTGGGCACTGGTGGCTCAACACAGGCGAACCACGGCCTTGGCCCGACGCCCCGGCCGACACCTTTGCCGCCCTCGGCCACTGGGGCCAGGCGCTGTACGTGATACCCGAAAAACACCTGGTGATCGTGCGCTACGGTGATGACCGTGACGGCACTTACCGCCACAACGAATTGCTCAAGCGCGTGCTTGCGGCGGTGCAACCATGATCCGTCGTCGGCCGTTTACCAGCGTATTTGTGCTGCTGTTGCTCGTTCTTGCCGGCTGGGTGTGGCACGAGCGCGTCATCCTGCAAGCCTTTCCCGACATCATCGCGGCGTACACCGCGAAGGAATATTGCTCGTGCCGCTATGTGGCCAATAACCCTGCTGATTATTGCCGGGGCTATGTGAAGCAATACGTGCCCACCAGCGCATTCAGTGATAACCCCGAACGCAGTGAAGTGACGGCCAGTGGGTTGGGCCGCACCCACACTGCGCGATGGTTGGGAGATCGGCAGGGGTGCCGGTTAATGCCGTGACGTTCGATTGGGTACGTTCATTGATAGGTTGAAAAAAGCGGGCCTCTTGTGAGGCCCATTCTGGATTACCTGTACTCCACCAATATGGCCGCAACGATTCCCCAGGCTAGGGCTGTGAAAGACATTGCAATGATGGCTTTGAAATGACGTTTCAGGTGAGGCGGAAAATTCTCCAGATCGGTTGGGTCGAGTTGCCCACTAATGAGTGAAGCCCTCGGCCATACCACCATTCCGGCGATTTTTGACATCTCCAATAGGGACCAAATCAGGCCACGTTTGCCCAGGAATGGGCCCCATAAATAGATGAAACGACTGTTTTTTAAGGCTTCTTTTATGGCTTCGAGGTGGCGGTGGGTGAGGTATAGGCTGTATGCAATGCCTATGGCGGATAGCAAGCCTGGGGCCCCCAGAAAAGCTATCGCAACCCAAGGATGCCAAGTGTCGATACTGGTCATGGTTGGGTAACCTGATAAATTTTTTCTCCAATCTCTTCGCCAACCTTGCCACCGACAGTCGTACCCACCCATGCGCCAGCCCCTACTACGGCAGCGACACAGACAACACCTCCTATACCTACTGTAGCCACCCCAATTCCCAGGCAGACCGGACCACTGGCGACAGCACCGGCAGCCCACCCACCGAAACCACCCAGAAGGGTAGACATGCCGAATTTCCCCGCTTCAGTAAACTTAATCTTCTCGCACGCCTCCTCAGAACCATTCCTACAAACTTGCTCAATAGCCAGCACTGAAGAAACGCCGCCAAGGCCAATGGCAAGATAGCCCCCGGTTTTCATATACTTGGTAGCACGACTGACCGCCTCCACATGCGCGGAATACCCCGGAATCTGCCCCGGTCCACCTGCCTTGTCCCAGTGATGCACCAGACTTCGGCTTGAAATACCCAGCGCCGTCTTCAGCTTGGGATGATCGCCCAAGGTTGTCTGGCCACGCAGTCGAGTGGAGTTCAGCAGGTGTGCGTCCAACTGCGCGAGCAAGCGCTGACGTTCGGCGAAGAACTGCGGCGATTTCAGGTGACCATGCTGGCGGTAACTTTCTTGGTGCAAGCGCTCTATGGCTTGCAGGGTGTCGCGCAGGTTCGCCAGGTGCGTTTCCATCACTAACGTGCCGACACCCAGCCAAGTCGAGGTATGGCCGATGAAGCTGGCTATTTCGGCGCCGTGACGATGCACGAAGTCAGCTTCATCCGGGGTAAGGGAACCAAGAGCGTCGTCAACCTGTTGAGCGGCCTGCATCAGTTGCGACTCCTGATAAGTGCAGGAGGTGTTGTTCGGATCGCTGAGCACGAACATTGAGCCGGCTTTGGCGTTACGTGTATTGGGGTTGAGTGCTCGGAATTTGTGCATCACTGTCGGATCAGGTTCAGGGAAGAGCGTTTTCTCCAACGCTTCGCGGCTCATGCTTTTGGGGACGATATAGAAACCTGGCTCTTGGCCCGGCAAGCCTTCAAAAGAGGTGGGGGATATTTTGCTTGAAGGGGCGTAGGCGTTTTTAGGTGGTACTTCCCGGCCGTTTGTGGCCGTTGCCAAGGTTGGTTCTGTGGTTTTCCTGGCCGGTTGCGGTGCCGAGATTCGATTTTCGTAAGTGGCCCTATAAACTGAAGGAATCAGCCGGGCTTGACAGGGGCAACTGCTGAAACTGTCCAGCGTGCCAGCCATCCGCCTGCCATGGCTGTGCATATGTGAAATGCCGCCGAGAATCTGATAAGTCTTGCCATCTTTGCCGCAACTTACTCGGTCACCCTCGCAAGCATGAAGAAGGCCATATATGTTGAATCTGTTATCACCATCCAACACTTCTCCGCCGCAGGTGGTCTTGTCGCCCAGGCCAATGTAATAACCATCACTCATCGTTTAGTTCTCCATTCTTCTCAGTAGAGTCGTTAGGTTGTTGGGTAATAATTAACTGAGCGCTTTGAGTGCGATCAAAGTAGCGTTGCACTACGCGAACAACGCTGCACTTCGTCACTTGGCCGTTAATGGTTGGGAAGAAAGTCATCCGCCATGGGTACGCCTTCACGCTCAATCAGCAAGGCTGAACTTTGAGGCGTATTGATAATTTCATCGCCGTTGTCGAGAACGCTGCCCACCAGTGCAGTGTGGTTGAAGGCTTCGCCAGAAGCCGTCACGATTTGAGCCGTCGTTCCATCCGGATAGACCGCGTAATCACCTTTCTTGGCTGCTCGTATTTGCTGGCCGTCAGCAAGCTGGAACGTTAAATGTGATGTCGTAGTTTCAATCACACCTCCGTTTCGGGTTTGGCTGCCCTGTGCGGCTAATCGGTAAATAGCAATAAGTGGATGAAGTTTTTTATAGTCTTCCTGCTGTTTGATTATCGCCAGCGTTTCCTCGTTGAATGTGGCAAGTTGTTCTTCTGTAAAAGGCGATTTTTCATCAGTGTTGAGATGCTCGGGGGTTACTTGGTTGGTGTATAGAGTAGTGAATGCTAACTTCATCTTTTTCATCCTCGAAAGTTTGATTTTTATGGCTGTATACCTTCTGTTGCTTTGATAGCTGTTATGCGCGAGGCATTACAGTCAGATGCAATGGAACAGAGCAGGTAGTTAGCATTCCAAACTTTGGAGAGGCATTTGCTTGAGGTAAAGTCAGATGTTTCCGAGAATTTCGTCATAAGGATCTGACGTGACAATGCAGCCATGACCACTTGCTTCAAAGGCTTGGTCCTCGGCAGGGCTTGCCCTACTTCGATTTGCGTCGTCTGTTGCATTGCGCTTAAGGTTCGTCCAGGTTTTTCGCCCCACGAGTCTTCAATGTCAATCAAACCCCTGGTCTTCGCCCTGCTGGCCGCCGCTGCCGTGCCCGCCCATGCCGATTGGTACCTGGATAACGAATCCTCGCGCCTGTCGTTCGTCACCACCAAGAACACCGAGATCGCCGACGTGCATCGCTTTTTGGTGCTGCATGGCAAGGTCGACGGCAAAGGCGCGGCGCAGCTGGAAGTGGAGCTGGAGTCGGTCAACAGCGGCGTGCCCTTGCGCGATGAGCGCATGCGCAATCAGTTGTTCGAGATCAAGACGTTCCCCGAGGCGCTGATCAACGCGCAAATCAACCTGCAACCCATCAATGACCTGGCCCCTGGCGCGCAATTGGAATTGCGCTTGCCGCTGTCGGTGACCCTGCACGGCAAGACCCAGACCTACAGCGCCGAGCTGCTGGCCACGCGCCTGGATGACCGGCGCTTCCAGGTGGTCACCCTAGAGCCTGTGGTGTTGCACGCCGAGGACTTCGGCCTGGTACCGGGTGTTGCGGCGCTGCGCGAGGCGGCTGGGCTCAAGTCGATCAGTCTGTCGGTGCCGGTGGGTGCGGTGCTGATTTTTACGGCGCGTTGACCGTGGCCGGCGCAGTGTTTCCATGGCGCAGCGCCAACCGCTTCGAGTTGTTGATCGACGGCCCGGCTTTTTTCCCGCAGATGCTGGTGGACATTGCCCGCGCCGAGCGGCAAGTCGAGCTGGAGCTGTATCTTGTGGAAGCCGGCGCCTGCGCCGAGGCCATGGTGCAAGCGCTGGTGCTGGCCGCCGAACGGGGTGTGCAAGTGCGCTGCCTGTTTGATGACTACGGCAGCCTGGCGTTTACCCTCGGGCTGCGCAAACGCCTGCTTGATGCAGGTGTGGAGCTGCGTTTCTACAATCGCCTGAGTTGGCGGCGCTGGATGCGCAACCTGTACCGCGACCACCGCAAACTGTTACTGGTCGATCAAGACGTGGCCTTTGTAGGGGGCACCGGCGTGACTGACGAATTCTGGACACCGGGCAACGACACGGCTGACTGGCATGAAGTCATGGTGCAAATCAGCGGCCCCCTGGTGCTCGACTGGCAGGCCCTGTTCGACCGCCAATGGCATGCCAACGCTGCCCGCCGAGAGTGGAAGCCCGCCACCCGTTTCGGCCTGCCGCGCTTGCCCAGGATGCCCGCCACCGGGCCGGGCCTTGGCCGCGTCGCCTACGCCGACGCCCGCCAGCACCGGGACATTTTGCAATCGTTGATCCGTGCCTTGAACAGTGGCCAACAACGTATCTGGCTGGCGACCCCTTACTTTCTGCCGACCTGGGGCGTTCGCCGTGCGTTGCGCCGTGCGGCGGGAAGGGGCGTGGATGTGCGCTTGCTGCTCACCGGCCCACGTACCGATCACCCCTCGGTGCGTTACGCCGGGCACCGTTACTACCCGCGCCTGTTGCGTTCGGGGGTGCAGATTTTTGAATACCAGCCGTGTTTCCTGCACCTGAAAATGGTGCTGGTGGACGATTGGGTCAGTGTGGGGTCGTGCAACTTCGATCACTGGAATTTGCGTTTCAACCTGGACGCCAATCTTGAGGCGCTGGACCCGGAATTGACTCAGGCAGTGGCGGGCAGCTTTGAGCGCGACTTTGCCCAGAGCCTGGCAGTGAGCCTGGAGGCGTGGCAGTCGCGGCCGTTGTGGCGGCGGGTGAAGCAGCGGGTGTGGGGGTGGATTGATCGGTTGGTGGTTAACCTTTTGGACCGACGCGGATAATTGGGTCAACTCGATTCAAATGTGGGAGCGGGGGGGGGGGGGGGGGGGGGGGGGGGGGGGGGGGGGGGGGGGGGGGGGGGGGGGGGGGGGGGGGGGGGGGGGGGGGGGGGGGGGGGGGGGGGGGGGGGGGGGGGGGGGGGGGGGGGGGGGGGGGGGGGGGGGGGGGGGGGGGGGGGGGGGGGGGGGGGGGGGGGGGGGGGGGGGGGGGGGGGGGGGGGGGGGGGGGGGGGGGGGGGGGGGGGGGGGGGGGGGGGGGGGGGGGGGGGGGGGGGGGGGGGGGGGGGGGGGGGGGGGGGGGGGGGGGGNTGCTGTACATCCTGGGAATCCAACCCAATCTGCACATTGAACTCACCCGGTTCCGCCGCGAACTTGAGTTGGGTGTTATAGAACTTCAAGTCTTCCTCGGTGATGGTGAAGTGCAACGTGCGCTCTTCACCCGCCTTGAGCATGACTTTCTGGAAGTTCTTCAACTCTTTGATCGGGCGGATCATCGAGCCGGCCACGTCCTGGATATACAGCTGCACCACGGTTTCGCCATCGACCTTGCCGGTGTTGGCCACGGTCACGCTGGCGTCGAGCTTGCCGGTCTTGTTCAGGGTGGTGGACGACAGCGCCATGTCTGACAGGCTGAACGTGGTGTAGCTCAGGCCGTAACCAAACGGGAACAGCGGCCCGGTGGTGTCATCGAAGTACTGCGAGGTGTAGTTGCCCGGCTTGCCTGGGGTGAACGGGCGGCCGATGGTCAGGTGGTTGTAGTAGGTGGGAATCTGCCCCACCGAACGTGGGAAGGTGATCGGCAGCTTGCCCGACGGGTTGTAGTCACCAAACAGCACGTCGGCGATGGCGTTGCCGCCTTCGGTGCCGGCGAACCAGGTTTCCAGGATGGCGTCGGCCTGTTGGTTTTCTTCCAGAATCGACAGCGGGCGGCCGTTCATCAGCACCAGCACCAGCGGCTTGCCGGTGGCTTTCAACGCTTTGATCAGGTCACGCTGGCTCTGTGGGATGTTCAGGTCGGTGCGGCTGGAAGATTCGTGGGACATGCCACGGGACTCGCCCACGGCGGCCACGATCACATCGGCATCCTTGGCGGCCTTGACAGCCTCGTCGATCAGCACCTGGGGCGCACGGGTGTCATCCACCACTTCCGGGGCATCGAAGTTGAGGAAGTTGAGGTAGTCAACCACGGCCTTGTCGTTGGTGATGTTGGCGCCACGGGCGTAGATGATCTTGCCTTTCTCGCCGATCACCGCGTTCAAACCGTCCAACAGGGTGACGGACTGTTCCGGCTTACCGGCGGCGGCCCAACTGCCCATCATGTCGATCGGCGCCTTGGCCAGCGGGCCGACCAGGGCGATGGTTGCGGATTTTTTCAGCGGCAGGGTGTTGTTCTGGTTTTTCAGCAGCACCAGGCTGCGGCGCGCGATATCGCGAGCCTCGCTACGATGCAGGCGGCTTTCGGCGTAGGTATCGGCCGGGTCATCTTCGGCCTTGCCGATGCGCAGGTACGGGTCTTTGAACAGGCCCATGTCGTACTTGGCGCCGAGTACTTCGCGCACGGCGTTGTCGATGTCGCTTTGCTCGATCTCACCGGACTTGAGCAGCCCCGGCAATTCCTTGCCATACAGGGAGTCGTTCATGCTCATGTCGATACCGGCCTTGATCGCCAGTTTGGCGGCTTCACGCCCGTCCTTGGCCACGCCGTGCTTGATCAGCTCGAAGATCGCGCCGTGGTCGCTCACGGCCAGGCCCTTGAAGCCCCAGTCCTTGCGCAACAGGTCGTTCATCAGCCAGGTGTTGGCGGTGGCGGGCACGCCGTTGATGGAGTTGAGCGCCACCATCACGCCACCGGAGCCAGCCTTGATCGCCGCGTGGTAGGGCGGCAGGTAGTCCTGGTACATCTTGACCGGGCTCATATCGACCACGTTGTAGTCGCGCCCGCCTTCCACCGCGCCATACAGGGCGAAGTGCTTGACGCTGGCCATGATGCTGTCGGCATTGGCCGGGCTTACGCCTTGGAACGCCTTGACCATCACTTCGGCAATGCGCGAGACCAGGTAGGTGTCTTCGCCAAAACCTTCGGAGGTACGGCCCCAGCGTGGGTCGCGGGAGATATCGACCATCGGCGCAAAGGTGATGTCGAGGCTGTCGGCGGCGGCTTCCTGGGCGGCGATGCGCCCGGAACGTCCGATAGCGTCCATGTCCCAGCTGGACGCCAGGGCCAGGCTGATGGGGAAAATGGTGCGGTGGCCGTGGATCACGTCGTAGGCGAAGAACATCGGGATCTTCAAGCGGCTGCGCATGGCCGCGTCCTGCATCGGACGGTTTTCCGGGCGGGTGATGGAGTTGAAGGTGCCGCCAATGCGGCCGGCGGCGATTTCCTTGCGGATCAGCTCGCGGGGCATCTCGGGGCCGATGCTGATCAGGCGCAATTGGCCGATCTTTTCATCCAGGGTCATCTGCTTGAGCAGGTCGCTGACAAAGGCGTCCTTGTCTTTAAGCGCCGCAGGCTTTGTTTCTGCCCATACGGGGTGGCTGGCCAGAGTGGCAACAAGGCCGAGCAAACACAGCTTCTTCATGAATATCCTTTTTCGGCTCACTGCACAGCGCAAATGCGCCGTTCTGCCAAAATGTGGGGAACATATGTTGTTGTTCGAGTGTTATTGCAGAAAATGCACCACACTTCTGAACTCTTATTTGTGCTGGGCATCTTTTTAGCTGATTGATCTGATGCAATCCAGTCGCGGCAGCGGATTATGCCTTACCGTTGCCAAATTCCATCAAGGTTCGCCAGGAGAAACACCATGCAAGCAGCACAGGGTTACCGCTGGGGCGTGAAAGCCGCAGTTTTGTTACTGATTAGTACCGTACTCAGCGGTTGCGGCATCAACAACATCCCGACCCTGGACGAACAGGCCAAGGCAGCCTGGGGCCAGGTGCAGAACCAATACCAACGCCGTGCCGACCTGATCCCCAACCTGGTGGAAGTGGTCAAGGGCTACGCCGCCCATGAGCAAGACACCCTCACGGCGGTGATCGAAGCGCGGGCCAAGGCCACCTCGATCCAGGTGGACGCCAGCACCCTCGACAACCCGGAAAAACTCAAGCAGTTCCAGCAAGCCCAAGACGGCTTGAGCGGTGCACTCAGCCGCTTGATGGTGGTGTCCGAGCGTTACCCGGACCTGAAGGCCAACCAGAACTTCCTGGCCCTGCAATCCCAGCTGGAAGGCACCGAAAACCGCATCGCCGTGGCCCGCCGCGACTTTATCCAGGCAGTGCAGGCCTACAACACCGAGATCCGCACCTTCCCGGGCCGCCTGTGGCACAGCGTGATGTACAGCGACTTGCCGATCCGCGCCTCGTTTGAAGCCACCAGCGCCGACGCCGATAAAGCGCCGCAAGTGAAGTTCAAGTAACGCTGCATTGAGGTGTCGATGCGTTTATTAAGGATAGGCCTGGCGCTGTGGCTGCTGGCCTGCGTGGGCGTGGCCCAGGCAGCGCTGACCTTCCCGGCGTTGACCGGGCGGGTGGTGGACACCGCCCAGATGATCGACGAGGCCACGCGTGCGCGACTGACCCAGCAATTGCAGGCGCTGGAGCAAACCTCGGGCGACCAGATTGTGGTGGTCACCGTGCCCGACCTGCAGGGCGTGCCCATTGAGGACTTCGGTTATCAATTGGGCCGCCACTGGGGCATCGGCCAGAAGGGCAAGGACAACGGCGCGCTGTTGATCGTCGCCCGGGATGAGCGCAAATTGCGCATCGAAGTCGGCTACGGCCTGGAAGGCGTGCTCACCGATGCGCAGTCGTGGGTGATCATCAACCAGGTGATCGCCCCCAAGTTCAAGGCCGGCAATTACAGCCAGGGCATCAGCGATGGCGTGGCGGCGATGCAGCAGGTGGTGGGCGGTGAACCGCTGGCGGTGCCGGCCCATGTGGCGGATGCCAACTTTGCCAAGGATAATCCGGGGTTTTCCATCGGCCTGTTTATCCTGCTGATCGGCGTGTTGTGGCTGTGCAACCGTTTAGGCCTGCCGGTGGGTGCGATCCTGCTGGCGATCCTCAGCAGCAGCGGACGCGGCGGCGGTGGGGGAGGCGGTGGTGGTTTCCGCGGTGGCGGTGGCGGCTTCGGCGGCGGCGGCGCCTCGGGTGGCTGGTGATGATAATAATGAGAGAGCACGCATAACCATGGCATTACTGACTGAACACGAGCAGCGCCAAGTCGCCGAAGCCATTGCCCGCGTGGAGAAAACCACCGACGCGGAACTGGTGACCGTGCTGGCCGCCCGCGCCGATGACTACGCCTATATCCCGCTGTTGTGGGCCAGTTTGATCGCGCTGGTGGTGCCGGGCGTGGTGCATTACCTGTCGGGCTACCTGACCATGTACACCTTGCTGTTGGCGCAATGGGCGACGTTCATTGTGCTGTGCCTGGTGTTTCGTTTGCCCAAGGTCACCACACGCCTGATCCCGCGTTCGGTGCGCCACTGGCGCGCGTCCAACCTGGCGCGGCGCCAGTTCCTGGAGCAGAACTTGCACCACACCTTGGGCAGTACCGGCGTGCTGATTTTTGTCAGCGAGGCCGAGCGGTATGTGGAGATTCTGGTGGACGACGGGATTTCCAAGCGGTTGGACGACAGCAGTTGGGATGTAATCGTCAAGGCGTTTACCCAGCAGGTGAAACAGGGGCAGACGTTGGCGGGGTTTATCAGTTGCATTGAAGCTTGTGGCGAGTTGTTGAAGGTGCATGTGCCGGTGACCCAGACGCGCAATGAGCTGCCCAATCGCCTGGTTGTACTCGAATAAACGATCCAACACAGGGCCAAAATGTGGGAGGGGGCTTGCTGTGGTGAGCGGGCTTGCCCCGCGCTGGGCTGCGTAGCAGCCCCCTCCCACATTGGGTTTTGTGTTGGCAATACCATTACCGTTGATCAAATAACCCCGTGCCCTAAATCCCCATCCCCCCTAAAATGCCCGGCATTCCCAGCCCGAGGCGTTTTTGTTCATGTCTGTCACTGTTCAACCGGATCATCACGCCCAGTTCATCGAACTGCTCAGCGACAGCCTCGCGCAGAACGCCTTTATCAAGCTGGTGCTGGCCAAGTACGTCGGTGAAGAAGCCGAGTTGCAGCGGCTGATCATCAAGCCGGTCACGGTCAAGGAGCAGGCATGCCTGTCCTTCGTCTATCGCTACAAGACCCGCGACATCACCAAGAACTTCCCCCTGGCCGACGGTGTGGCGGCGATTGCCGAGCTGTTGCCCGCGCAGTTCAAGAACGCCCACCTGCTGTCGCTGACCGACGAAGCCCAGTTGGAATACAGCAAGAAGAACAAAAGCTCGCTGTTCAAAAGCAAGCCGCAGCAACTGCGTGAAGCGCCCTCGGCCGAGCATAACCGTGAGAAGAACCGCTTCCTCGACCTGGGCCGGCCGTTCCTCGCCGACCTGGGCGTGACCGACGCCAAGCAGGCGCTGATCCCGTCGATGTCACGCAAGTGGAAGCAGATCAACAAATTCATCGAAGTGTTCAGCCATGCGCTGACCTCATCGCCCCTCAAACTGGACCAACCGGTGCGCGTCGCCGATTTTGGTTCGGGCAAGGGCTACCTGACGTTCGCCATCCACGATTACCTGCGCAACACCCTCAAGGCTGAGGGCGAAGTGACCGGTGTTGAGCTGCGTGAAGACATGGTGACCCTGTGCAACACCGCCGCCGCCCGCTTGGAGCATCCAGGGCTGGTGTTCAAGTGTGGTGATGTGCGCAGCGTGGCACCCAGTGAGTTGGACGTGATGATCGCCCTGCATGCCTGCGACATCGCCACCGACTACGCGATCCACACCGGCATCCGCTCCGGTGCGTCGATCATCATGTGCTCGCCGTGCTGCCATAAGCAGATTCGCCTGCAAATCCAGAGCCCGGCGTTGCTCAAGCCGATGCTGCAATACGGTTTGCACCTGGGGCAGCAGGCGGAGATGGTGACTGACAGCTTGCGTGCGTTGTTCCTGGAAGCCTGTGGTTATGAGACCAAGGTGTTTGAGTTCATCTCGTTGGATCACACTAACAAGAACAAGATGATCCTGGCGGTCAAGCGTGCAGAGCCGGTGGACAATGCGCAGTTGCTGGAGAAGATCCAGGAACTGAAGGCGTTCTACTACATCACCGAGCACTGCCTGGAAACCCTGCTGCGGGCGGATGGTTACCTGGCCTGAGAACGCTGCAGATCCAATGTGGGAGCGGGCTTGCTCGCGAATGCGGAGTGTCAGTCAACAGATTAATCGACTGATCCACCGCATTCGCGAGCAAGCCCGCTCCCACATTTAGATTGTGTTCGACTTGGGAACCGGGGCTGGTTGTACGCTGGTCTTGCGTCCGAGCATCACCGTCACAATCACCCCACACGCAAACACCCACGTAATCGGCTCGATATGTTCGCCAAAGAACAGCGCCGAAAACGCGATCGTGAAAAATATCTGCAACAGCTGAATCTGACTGACCCGCGCAATGCCGCCCATGGCCAGCCCCGCATACCAGGCAAAGAAGCCCAGGAACTGCGAGAACAGCGACACATAGCCAAACGCCCACCAGGCACGTGTGGAAATCGCCCCCTGATGCTGCGCCGCCAGGTACCACACCGGGCCGATCAGCACCGGCGTGGACAGCACCAGCGCCCAGCAAATCACCTGCCAGCCGCCCATCTCCTTGGCCAATCGGCCGCCTTCGGCATAGCCCAGGCCGCCCACGGCAATTGCGCCGAGCATCAGCAAGTCACCCGCCTGGATACTGCCGGCGCCGGTGATCAATGCGTAGCTCAACACCAAGCCACTGCCCAGTGCCGCACAGGCCCAGAAGGCTTTGGACGGCCGCTCATGGGACAGCCACGCCGCATACAGCGCCACGCACAAGGGTTGCAGGCCATTGACCAGCGCGCCATGGGACGCCGGCAAGGTCTGCATGGCCCACGCCGACAGTACCGGGAAACCAAGGATCACCCCGGCAATCACCAGGCACAGCCCGCGCACCTGGCGCCAGGTCGGCCATTGCTCACGGCGCCACAACAACAGCGCTGCCGCCGGGACCGCCGCGAACAACGCACGGCCCAGGCCGTTGAGCAGCGGGTGGACTTCCTGCACCACGATGCGGGTGAAAGGCAGGGTCAAGCTGAAGATGATGACGCCCAGCAGGCCGAGGGCCATGCCGGTGTTTTCGCGCGAGCTCATGGAGGTGGACCGATATTCAGAGGGCTTCAAGGGAAACCCATCTAGCCACAACCCCCGCCGTTTAAGGGCCTACAGCTGGGTGCGGATTTATCCGTACAGTTGACTCAATGCGTCGTCGCCGATGGTCAACTGGAAATAAGCCAGGCAGGCGCCTTTACTCCTACGGGCTAGTGAACGAAATCCCACTCAAAAAGGAGAAGGTCATGGCTGGATGGTATGAGTTGAGTAAAAGCAGCAACGGGCAGTTCCGTTTTGTGCTGAAGGCGGTGAACGCTGAGATCATTTTGACCAGCGAGCTTTACACCACCCGCAGCGCAGCTGAAAACGGCATTGCGTCCGTGCAAACCAACAGCCCGCATGACGAGCGCTATGAGAAAAAAGTGGCCACTAATGGCCAGCCGTATTTCAACCTCAAGGCTGCCAATCACCAGGTGATCGGCAACAGCGAGCAGTATTCCTCGACAGCGGCGCGGGACAATGGCATTGCAAGCGTCAAGGCCAATGGTCCAACGAGCACGATCAAAGACAAGACGTGAGTCTGTCGCACCACCCGACGCCCCGGCTCGCAAGAACCGGGGCGTTTTTATTCAGGCGGCGTCCAACAGGGCCTTCAGTTGACTGCACGCTGTGTCGTCCAGGGCAAACACCGGCAGCCGTGGATCTCCTGCGTCCAACCCGGTCAGGCGCAGCCCGGCCTTGATCGTCGCTGGCAAGCCACCTTTGAGGATGAACTCCAGCAACGGCAGTTGCCGATAAAACAACGCGCGTGCCTCTGTCAGATCATTGGCCAATACCGCGTCATACAACGCCAGGTTCAATTGTGGGATCAGGTTCGGCGCCGCCGTGCACCAACCCTTGGCCCCTGCTGCGAAGGCTTCCAGCGCCAGCGGATTGCAACCGTTATAGAACGGCACGTCGCTCTGGCGATGCAACTGGTGCATGCGCTGAATATCCCCAGTGCTTTCCTTGACCATGGTCACGTTGGGCACCTGCTTGATGATGCGCAGGATCAAGTCCACCGACATGTCCGTACCGCTGGTGGCCGGGTTGTTGTAGAGCATGATCGGCACGCCGATGCTGTCGCCAATGGCGGCGTAGTGGGCGAGGATTTCCGCTTCGCTGAGCTTCCAGTAAGACGCCGGCAGCACCATCACCGCATCGGCGCCATTGGCCTCGGCGTAGCGGGCGCGGCGCACGGCTTTGGCGGTGGTGAGGTCGGACACGCTGACAATGGTTGGCACGCGCCGGGCGATTTTGGCCAGGCTGTAGGCGCTGACTTCGTCCCACTCGGCATCGCTTAAGTAGGCGCCCTCACCGGTGCTGCCCAAGGGCGCGATGGCGTGTACGCCGCTGGCAATCAAACGGTCGATGGAGCGGCCCAGGGCGTCGAGGTCGACGCGTTGGCCATCGCTGCTGAACGGGGTGATGGTGTAGCCGATGATGCCGTGAATGGTGGGGCTGGACATGGGAATTCTCCGTTCGAAAAAGGCTGATCAGTTCAGGCAATCGGCGTGTTTGCGCAGGTTCTGCCGGGCGTAGTAGTTGAACGCGGCGCCATGGCGCTTGGGCCGGGAGATCCAGTCATGGGCCTCGCGCCCCAGCTCCGGCAGGATCGGCTTGATCGTGCCGGCAGCCATCGCCAGCAACTGCAATTTGGCGGCGCGTTCGATCAACTGCGCAATCACGCAGGCTTCCTCGATGCTCGCGCCAGTACTCAACTGGCCGTGGTGGGAGAGCAGGATCGCGCGCTTGTCTCCCAAGGCCTCGGTGATGATTTCGCCTTCTTCATTGCCCACCGGCACGCCCGGCCAGGCTTGCAGGAACGCGCAGTCTTCGTACAGCGGGCACAGGTCCATGTGGGACACCTGCAGCGGCACTTCCAGCATCGACAGCGCGGCGATATGGGTTGGATGCGTATGGATGATGCAGTTCACATCCGGGCGCCCGCGGTACACCCAACTGTGAAAGCGGTTGGCCGGGTTGGGGATGCCATGACCTTCCAACACTTCCAGATCCTCGTTCACCAACAGCAGGTTGCTGGCGGTGATTTCGTCAAACCCCAGGCCCAATTGCTGGGTGTAGTAGGTGCCTTGCTCAGGCCCGCGCGCAGTGATTTGCCCGGCCAGGCCAGAGTCGTGGCCGTTCTCGAACAGGATGCGACACGTGAGCGCCAGCTTTTGCCGGTCGGTCCACGTATTATCCGCCAGGGTATTTTGCATCTGGATCAGGGCTTGCTTGACCAGTTGGTCTTTGGGGAGTGCTAATGTCTTGGCCATATCGGGTGCCCTCGGTGGCTGCAAATGACACTTAAGATGCTATATGACACTTTGTGTCATTGGCAAGCACAGCGTATCGCTTACTGCATGGATTAATCGCAGCGCATGTCTATCCGTTTGAAATTATTAAGAAAAAAACTTGGCGTGACCCTTGAGGCCCTGGCTGAAAAATCCGGGATGACCAAGAGTTACCTGTCCAAGGTCGAGCGCGGGCTCAACACGCCGTCGATCGCTGCTGCGTTGAAACTGGCCAAGGCGTTGAACGTGAAGGTCGAAGAGCTGTTCAGCGAAGACAGCGTGAGCCTCGACAGCTACAGCCTGGTGCGCAGCCACGAACGGCCAGACACCTCACCGGGTTACGCGGTGCTGGCCCACCAGGTCAGCGAACGCAGCCTGCTGCCGTTCATCATCTACCCGCCGGCGGAGTTCACCGACAAGACCTTCAAGGAACACGTGGGGGAGGAGTTTTTGTTTGTGCATGAAGGCCAGGTGGAAGTGGATTTCATGACCGAACGGGTGATTCTGGAGCGCGGAGATGCGCTGCATTTTAATGCGCAGAAGCCCCATCGGTTGAGATCGGTGGGGCCGGTGCAGGCGCAGTTGTTGGTGGTGGTGCACAGCGCCGAAGAGTGACTGCGCCGTTGACTTGAAATGCAGTCCTATGTGGGAGCTGGCTTGCCTGCGATAGCGGTATATCAGTAGCAAATGTGCTAGCTGACCCACCGCTATCGCAGGCAAGCCAGCTCCCACAGTTGATTTCCTTTGTTCTGGAGATCAGCGTTCGACAGGGACCGACAGTGCAGGGTTGCCCAGCGCATGGGTGCGTGCCGCGTAGAACCTCAGTACAACCCCCGTCCCATCAAACAACTGCGAATACCGCCGCTTTTGCTGGCGAATAAACCCGTCACTGCGCCCCGACACCGAGATCGCCAAGGTGGTCAATTTGGCCTGGCGAATGGCATCCACCAGATGTTTATCCTGCGTCCCCAGATCGTGACCAAAGATGCACAACGCACCCTCATGGTTGAGCAGTTGCTCATAGCAGAACGACAAATAATCCGAACTGCGGATGGTCTTGAGCTTCTCCTCCACCTTGCCTTCGCTGACGAACAGCGGCACGTCGTCCAGGGTCTTGATCGTGTTGTTGATGGCAAAACTGCTCAGCAACGTGCTGTCGGTGGACGGCAATTTGCGCGCGGTGCCATCGAGGTTACGCACCAGATGCAGGCCGCCGTGAAGGTAGAGGATGCGCGTGGCCTCGGTGCCGGTGTTGCGCAGGTCAAAGCTGGCGTCAGCGCTGCGGAACAGGTCATCGATACCGGGCGTGTGCAGGATCGCCCAATAGTTGAGCAAGTCGTAGTTGCTGGTAAAAACCGTGGAGTAGCTCGCCAGCTCGGCATTGATCGCAGCCAGCGTCGACGGCTGCACCAGGCGCCACGGGATGTGCACGCTGTGGATGGTGTTGATCAACGCTTCCTTGATCGCGTAATAGCGATTACGCGGCGCTGCCGAGCTGACCGCCAGGGCCTTGTTGACCCGGCTGGTGGTTTTCAACGCACCCAGGGCTTGCTCGAAACTGCGGGTTTGCAGGGCGTCGAACACGCTGAGTTCGGATTGGCTCAGGGGTTTTTCTTCGACGGTGCGGGCGTTTTCGAACAGCGAGTCGTAGGCAAAGTCTTCCCAAATCGTACGGCTGGCGCCGTTGCCGATCAGAATCCCGTTGAAGTCGATAGCGCTGCGCAACGCGCTCCAGTCTTCAAGGTGGGCGTCAATATCCTGGAAATCCTTCATTGCGGCGGGTCTACTCGAAATCGGCTGGATGGCGACTTTATCACGAGCGGGCGTTGATCCTGATCAAGATGGCGCAGGCACGTGAGGCAGATGCTGTAGGCATAACCGCTATCCGAGGATTCGCCATGAGCAGCACTTTCTTCATTCCCGCCGTCAACATCATGGGCACCGATTGCCTCGACGAAGCCATGGCCGCCATCCGCAACTACGGTTTTCGCAAGGCGCTGATCGTCACCGACGCAGGTCTGGCCAAGGCTGGGGTGGCCAGCATGATCGCCGAGAAACTGGCGATGCAAGACATCGACTCGGTGATCTACGACGGCGCCAAGCCCAACCCCAATGTGGAAAACGTCGAGAAAGGCCTGGCGCTGCTACAGGAAAGTGCCTGCGATTTCGTCGTGTCGCTGGGCGGCGGCTCGCCCCATGACTGCGCCAAAGGCATCGCCTTGTGCGCCACCAACGGCGGGCACATCGGCGACTACGAAGGCGTTGACCAATCAAGCAAGCCACAACTGCCGCTGGTGGCGATCAACACCACGGCCGGTACCGCCAGTGAGATGACCCGTTTCTGCATCATCACCGACGAAAGCCGCCACGTAAAAATGGCCATCGTCGACCGCAACGTCACGCCGCTGTTGTCGGTCAACGACCCCTCATTGATGGTCGGCATGCCCAAGGGCCTTACCGCCGCCACGGGCATGGACGCCCTGACCCACGCCATCGAAGCCTACGTATCCACCGCTGCCACGCCGATCACTGACGCCTGCGCGATCAAGGCCATCGAGCTGATCAGCGCCAATCTGCGCCTGGCTGTACGCGACGGTAGCGACAAGGACGCACGGGAAAACATGGCCTACGCCCAGTTCCTCGCCGGCATGGCCTTCAACAACGCATCGTTGGGTTTTGTACACGCCATGGCTCACCAACTGGGCGGTTTCTACGACTTGCCCCACGGCGTCTGCAACGCGGTGCTGCTACCCCACGTGCAAAGCTTCAACGCCAGCGTCAGCGCCAAACGCCTGAGTGACGTGGGCCGCGCACTGGGCGCCGACATCAAGGGCATCACCGACGAAGAGGGCGCCCAAGCCGCCATCGCCGCGATTCGCAGCCTGGCCCATGACGTTGAAATTCCGGCTGGGTTGCGTGAACTGGGTGCCAAGTTGCAGGACATTCCCTTGCTGGCGACCAATGCGTTGAAGGATGCGTGTGGGTTGACCAACCCGCGTCGTGCGGATCAAAGACAGATAGAAGAGATCTTTCGCAGCGCTTTCTGACGGGGCAGTTACACGCCGCAAGGGTTAAGCTACAGGCTGAATTGCATTCAACTTGTTGCTTGAAGCTTGCGGCGTGCCGCTGAGGTCCCCTTATGAGAGTTCTGTTATTCGGCGCCACCGGCATGGTCGGCCAGGGCGTGCTACGTGAGTGCCTGCTGGCCACTGACGTGCAGGAAGTGGTCGCCGTTGGCCGCACGCCGCTCACCCAGGAACACGGCAAGCTGCATCAGGTGCTGCACAGCGACATGCTGGATTTCCAACCGTTGGAAAACCTGCTGCAAGGCTTCGATGCCTGCTTCTTCTGCCTCGGTGTTTCCTCGGCGGGGATGAATGAGACCAAATACACCCACCTCACCTACGACCTCACCCTAGTCGCCGCCAGCACCCTGGCGCGGCTCAATCCGCAGATGACCTTTATCTATGTCTCCGGCGCCGGCACCGACAGCTCTGAAGCGGGCAAGTCGATGTGGGCGCGGGTCAAGGGCAAGACTGAAAACGCGTTGCTGCGCTTGCCGTTCAAGGCGGTGTACCTGTTTCGGCCGGGGGTCATCCAGCCGTTGCATGGCGTACGGTCGAAAACGCCGTTGTATCAATCGTTCTATACCGTGTTGGGGCCGTTGCTCTCGTTCCTTCGGCGGATCAAACCCAGCTGGGTGGTGAGCACCGAGACCGTGGGCCGGGCGATGTTGCAGGCGGCAAGCCAGGGTGCGCCGCAGCCGGTGGTGGAGCAGGCTGGAATCAACCGCTTGGCCAGTGAGCGTCACTGATGTTGCACAAGAGCCTGGTGCGTCGTCTGGACCTGATCACCCTGCAATTGTTCGTCGCGGTGTTTGAGGAAGGCACGCTGACCCGCGCCGCCAATCGCGAAGCCATCGCGGTATCGGCGGCCAGCAAGCGCCTGATGGAGTTGGAGCAGGTGCTGGGCGTAAGCCTGTTTGTGCGCCGGGCCAAGGGCATGGAGCTGACCGCCGCCGGTGAAACCCTGTTGCACCATGCGCGGCAGATGCTGTTCAACGTTGAGAAGATGGGCCTGGAGCTGGGCGAACACAGCCACGGCGTACGCGGCTATGTGCGCATGCTGGCCAATTTGTCGGCGATCATTCAGTTTCTTCCTGAAGACCTGCGGGACTTTTCCGAGCTGCATCCAGAAGTCAAAACCGACCTGGAAGAACGCCCCAGTAACGGTGTAGTGCAAGGTGTGCTGGATGGGGTGGCGGACCTGGGCATTTGTTCGTGTGACACCGACACCAAGGGCCTGCCCAGCGTGACCTATCGCCTCGACAAGCTGGTGGTGCTGATGCCTGCCGATCACCCGCTGGCTACCCGCAACAGTGTGGCCTTCGCCGAAACTCTGGACAGCGACTACGTGGGCCTGCACGCCGCCAGCTCCATCAATATGCGCACCCATGCCGCCGCGCGTGAGGCGGGCAAGATGCTACGCCTGCGCATTCATGTGCCGGGGTTTGATGCGATGTGCCGGATGGTCCAGGCCAATATGGGCATCGGTATCCTGCCGCAAAAGGCCTACGAGTTGTTTGGCCGGGCGTTGGGCTTGCATGCTGTGCCGCTGACGGACAGCTGGTCGGATCGGCGCTTGATTCTGGTGGTGCGCGATGAGGCACAGTTGTCGCCGGTGAGTCGGTTGTTGTTTGATTATTTGAGTGTCTACACGCCTTCTCTGGAGCGGCCTGAAAGCCTGGTCCTACAGAAAATGCCCTGAGCATTCGTATTTCGCGAACGCTCCTTGCCAACTAACGGTTGGATTTCCCCTATGCCTGGCCTCTAGTCTTGGCCCACATTCCAAGAACAAGAGGTACACCCCATGACGGCTCCCCTGAGCGGTATCAAGGTGATCGAGATCGGGACCCTGATTGCCGCGCCGTTCGCCGCCCGGCTGATGGCCGAGTTTGGCGCCGAGGTGATCAAGATCGAAGCCATGGGCCAGGGCGATCCGCTTCGCAAATGGCGAAAGCTGCACGAAGGCACGTCGCTGTGGTGGTACCTGCAATCGCGTAACAAGAAGTCCCTGGCGTTGGACCTCAAGTCCCCGGAAGGCCTGGGCCTGATCAAGCAACTGCTCGGCGATGCCGACGTGCTGATCGAAAACCTGCGCCCCGGTGGCCTGGAAAAACTCGGCCTGGGCTGGGACGTGCTGCATGCCCTCAACCCCAAGCTGACCTTGGTGCGTATCTCTGGCTACGGCCAGACCGGTCCTTATCGTGACCGCCCTGGTTTTGGTGCCATCGGCGAGGCCATGGGCGGCATTCGCTACACCACCGGCAACCCGGATTCGCCTCCGGCGCGGGTAGGGGTGAGCCTGGGGGATTCCCTGGCATCGTTGCACGGTGTGATCGGTGCGCTGATGTCGCTGCTGCGGGTCAAGACCGGGCAGGGCGATGGGCAGATTGTCGACGTGTCCCTGGCCGAAAGTGTGTTCAACCTGATGGAAAGCCTGGTGCCCGAATACGACATGCTCGGCCATGTGCGTGAACGCAGCGGCGGTGCCTTGCCGGGCATTGCGCCGTCCAACACCTACCTGACCGCCGACGGCGCTTATGTGGTGATCGCCGGCAACAGCGACCCGATCTACAAGCGCCTGATGACCACCATTGGCCGCGCCGACCTGGCCGAAGCCCCCGAGTTTGCCCACAACGATGGCCGTGCCGCCAAGAGCGGGTTGCTCGACGCCGCGATCACCCACTGGACCAGCAGCCTGCCCATCGATCAGGTGCTCAGCGCCCTGGAGGCCGCCGGCGTGCCAGCCGGGCGTATCTACTCGGTGGCCGATATCGTCAGCGACCCGCACTATCAGGCGCGGGAGATGTTGCTCGATGCCCAGTTGCCGGGCGGTGTCTCGGTGAAGATGCCCGGCATCGTGCCCAAACTCTCCGAAACGCCCGGCGGCGTGAATTGGCAAGGCCCCACACTAGGCCAGCACACCGACGCAATCCTCGACGGCCTGGGCCTGACCGGCGCCGATATCCAACGCCTGAAAACCTCGGGAGTGGTGCAATGATTTCTGATTATTCCGACGCGCTGATCGTGCAGGAAGTGTCGCCGCGCGATGGCCTGCAGATCGAGCCGACGTGGGTTGAGACCGCAGACAAAATCGCCCTGATCGACCAGCTTTCCCGCGCCGGTTTTTCGCGCATCGAAGCCGGCTCGTTTGTCTCGCCCAAGGCCATCCCGGCGTTGCGCGATGGCGAGCAGGTGTTCCAGGGCATCACGCGCACCCCAGGCGTGATCTACGTGGCGTTGATCCCCAACCTCAAGGGCGCCCAGCGTGCCATCGAGTCCAGCGCCGATGAATTGAACCTGGTGATGTCCGCCAGCCAGACCCACAACCTGGCCAATATGCGCATGCGTTGCGAGGCGTCGTTGGCGGCGTTTGGCGAGATTGTCAGCTTTGCCGCCGACCATCCGGTACGCCTCAACGCCAGCATTGCCACCACCTTCGGTTGCCCGTTCGAGGGCAAGATTGATGAGGACCGTGTGGTGCAAATCGTCGAGGCTTATCAAGAGCTGGGCATCCAGGGCATCAGCCTCGCCGACACCACCGGCATGGCCAACCCACGTCAGGTGGAACGCTTGGTAAAACGGGTGCTGGAGCGTGTATCTGCCCGTGATTTGACCCTGCATTTCCACAACACCCGTGGCTTGGGGCTGTGCAATGTGTTGGCCGCCTATGAAGCGGGTGCACGCCGTTTTGATGCGGCGCTCGGCGGCCTGGGCGGTTGCCCGTTTGCGCCGGGGGCTTCGGGGAATATCTGCACCGAAGACCTGGTGAACCTCTGCGAAGAAGTCGGTATTGCCACCGGCATCGACCTGCCGCATCTGCTGCACATGTCCCGCCGATTACCCGCCTTGCTGGGGCATGAATTGCCCGGCCAGGTGGCCAAGGCCGGACGTAATTGCGACCTGCATCCACCCCCGGCGTACATCGCCACGTTGTAACGCCGCACCAGACAACAAAAACAATCGGGCGCCTGTGAGCAGCCCGCTGGAGAGAAAGCATGAGCACTAATACGTTAGAGGCTGGCGCGCGCCCGGCCGCCGAGATCGATGCCGAAAAAGCCCTGGTCAGCAAAGTCGCCTGGCGCCTGATGCCGCTGATCATGGTGTGTTACCTGTTCGCGTTTTTTGACCGCATCAACATCAGCTTCGCCAAGTTCCAGTTGCAGGCCGACCTGAGCCTGAGCGACACCGCCTACGGCTTGGGGGCCGGGTTGTTTGTGGTGGGTTATGTGATCTTTGAAGTGCCGAGCAACATGATGCTGTACAAGGTCGGTGCCCGGCGCTGGATTGCACGGATCATGATGTCGTGGGGCCTGGCCACAGCGGCGATGGTGTTTGTCACTGCCGAATGGCAGTTCTATGGCCTGCGCTTCATCATTGGCGCGATGGAGGCGGGGTTTGCGCCCGGCGTGCTGTATTACCTGACCTTGTGGTTCCCGCAGCACTTCCGTGGGCGGATCACGTCGATGCTGTTCCTGGCCTCGGCCTTTGCCGGCCTGGTGGGCGCGCCGTTCTCCGGATTGGTGCTGGAGCATCTCGACGGCGTGTTGCAGATGCGCGGTTGGCACTGGTTGTTCCTGCTGGGTGGCTTGCCTTGTATCGGCCTGGGCTTTCTGGTGCTGACGCTGCTCAAGGACCGTATCGAGGATGCGCATTGGCTAACGTCTGCCGAGAAGGCCTTGCTGTCGAGCCGTATCGCCAAGCATGAGCCGAACCAGCACGGGGGTTCGCTGTTGTCGGCGATCCGTATTCCGGGTTTCCTGATGCTTGGTTTCATCTACTTCCTGATCCAGGTGGCGTCCTACGGACTGAACTTCTGGGCGCCGCAATTGATCCGCAGCGCGGGTACCCAGAGCCCGGTCATGATCGGCCTGCTCACCGCCATTCCTTATGTGTGCGGTGCCATCAGCATGGTGGTGATCGGGCGGTTGTCGGATGCCACCGGTGAGCGCCGCAAGTTTGTCTGTGGCCTGGTGGTACTGGGGGCGGTGGGTTTCTTCAGCGCGGGGATCTTTGCTGATCACACCACGTTCCTGATCATCGCCCTGGGCATGTTGGGTGCGGGCATCATCGCGTCGATCCCGACGTTCTGGACCTTGCCACCCAAGCTGCTGGCCGGCGCCGGTGCGGGCGCAGCGGGCGGGATTGCGGTGATCAACACCTTGGGGCAGTTCGGCGGCATCGTCAGCCCAGTGATGGTGGGGCGCATCAAGGACCTTACCGGCAGCACCACCCCGGCGCTGTATGTGATTGGCGTATGTGCCCTGTTGGCGGCAGCGTTGTTGCTATGGGGCCTGCCGCAGAAACTGCGCACCCTCGACAAGGGCTGATCAGCCGGCCGTTACCAAGGCGCGGGCAGGCGTGGCGCTGAACTGGATCAACGCCACCCCGCCGATCAACAACAACGCCCCCAACACGCGGGGCGTTGTCAGTGTGCGCTCTGCCAAGCCGAACAGGCCGAAGTGGTCCAGCACCAGCGAAGCCAGAATCTGCCCGGCCATGGCCAGCGCAATAAACCCCGATGCGCCAAGCTTGGGCAGCAGCATCAGCGCCAGGGAAATAAAACACACACCAAACGCACCACCGGCCCACATCCACAGCGGCGCCTTGCTGACAAACGCCAGGCTGGGCAACGGTAAACGCAGTGCCAGGATCACGGGCAACAATACGATGATGCTCACCAGCAGCGACGCCAACGTAGCCCACAAAGGATGGCCCAGCCCACGCCCCAGGTTGGCGTTGATCGCACTTTGAAACGGCACCACCGCCCCGGCGATCACCGCCAGCGCTAACACACCTGCCCAATGCAACGTCGTCATTGCAGTTTCTCCCAGAGGTTTTGCTGGACTCTATGGCATTCGTCACGCAAATTTAAATTCCAAGTTCTTATGCCGAGCATGCAGCTGATGAATGATCTGCGCCGCATCGACCTCAACCTGCTGGTGATCCTGGATGCCTTGCTCACAGAGCAGCACGTCACCCGTGCCGCTGAGCGTCTGCACCTGAGCCAGCCGGCGGTGAGCCACGCTCTGGCGCGGCTAAGGGATTTGCTCGGGGACCCTCTGCTGGTGCGCCAGGGCGGCGGGCTGGTACCGACCGCACGGGCGCTGGAGCTGGCAACACCGCTGGCCGAAGCGCTAGCCCATGTGCAGGCGCTGCTGGCACCCAACCGGTTTGACCCGGCATCGGCCAAGCGCCGGTTTCGTGTGGCGATGTCGGACTACAGTGCGGCGATTTTCCTACCGGGTTTGGTGCGCACCTTGCGTCGGGAGGCGCCCGGCATCGACCTGCAAATCATCCAGGCCAGCCGCGAAGGCATGATCGACGGCGTGCTCAACGGCGATCTCGATCTGGCCGCTGGCGTGTTCCCCGACAGGCCCGTCGAACTGCGCACCACGCCGCTGTTCGAGGAGCATTACACCTGCCTGGTGGACCGCGACAGCCTGCCGAATGATGGCTCGTTGGATCTGGCTACGTACCTGTCCCGTCCCCATGTGCTGCTGGAAATGCGCGGCAGCGGCACGCCGGAAATCGAACGGGCGTTGACGGCGATTCGTGAGCGTCGACATGTGGCGATCAGCCTGCCGCACTGGGGCGTGGCGCCGCAGTTGATCCAGGGCACAGACTTGATTTTGACGGTGTCGTCACGGGGCTTGCTCAACATCGATCACCCAGATCTGGTGAGCGTGCCGCCGCCGTTTCATATCCCATCGTTTGCGGTGGAACTGGCATGGCATGCGCGCCGGGGTGGGGATTCGGGGTTGCAGTGGTTGGTGGGGCGGGTGGAAGGTGTGTTGTCTGAAGATCACCGGTAACCTTGAAGATCACAGGCTGCCGAGCTGACGACCGTTCGTCGCACTGGCAAGTTTTTTCTAAACCTTTGCCGCCCTGAAAATTCGAATTCAGGGCGGGGAGTGTTCCCACGCCCTTATTTTTGCCCTGGAGGAACCCATCATGAGCCGCATGGCTATCCGGTTACGCACCGCCAGTTTCGCGATGCTGCTGGGCCTCGGCGCCAGCAATGCTTTCGCCCAGTCGCCGGCTGAATTCATCGAGCAGGCTTCGGCCAAAGGGATGGCCGATATCGAAACCAGTCGCATGGCCCACGCCAAAACCTCGTCCCAGGAAATCAAGGACTACACCATCGAGGTGATCAACGAGCGCACCTTGGCTAACCAGCATCTGGCCGCTATCGCCAAGAAGCTCGACTTACCGGTGGCACCGCGCGAGAAGATCGTCGACAAAGCTGAAACCCTGATGCCCGAGCTCAAGGACGGCGACTCGTTTGACGCCGCCTACACCGCGCAGCAGGTCAAGGAAAACGAAGACGCCATCGCCCTGTTCAAGCAGGAAGGCGCAGCCTCGGATGTGCCGGAAATAAAAGCACTGGTGGATGAGACGCTCCCCAAGCTGGAAGAGCGCCTGCAAAAAGCCCGCGCCCTGGCGTCGACCTACGGTAAAGGTCATCAAGGCGACGGTTGATCACCTTACTTGAAATAAAAAACGGCAGTTGGATGTGCTCCAACTGCCGTTTTTTTACGCCTGATTCAAATCGGTCTTGCTCGGTTCGGCATCATCGGCGGTAAGCCCGCAGCTGCTGTTGAGGTTTACGGTGCCGGTATTGCCGATGCTGCGGTATTCCTGGCGTAGTTTTTCCAGCTCTTTGCGGTCCAGGCCGTCCAGGCTGAGCACGGCATTCTGCGCGTCTTTGGATACGCGCAGCAGTTCGTCGATCTTGATATGCAAGATGTCGTTGTCGCGGTTTTGCGTGTTCTGGATCAGGAACACCATCAGGAAGGTGATGATGGTGGTCGAGGTGTTGATGATCAGCTGCCAAGTGTCGTTGTAGTGGAAATACGGCCCGCTCAGGCTCCATACCAGGATCAATATCACCGCTGCGTAAAACGTCCGTGGGCTGCCGGCCCAGCGGGACAGGGATTGGGAGACTGCGGAGAATTTCATGACCGTTTTCCTTGAACAGGGTGGGTGATGAAAGTATGGACCGCAGGGAATCTTTGAAATTTCTTTTTACAAATACTCGAGCGAGTGGCGTTGAGTGCTGTGGCTCAGAAGGCCAACTGCGCTTGGCCCGTGCCTTCCAGTGCGAGCAGATATTGCTTGGCTTGCAGGCCTCCGGCGAACCCGGTCAGGCTGCCTGATGCGCCGATCACCCGATGGCACGGCGCGATGATCGAGATCGGGTTGCGCCCATTGGCCGCGCCCACTGCACGCACAGCTTTCGGATTGCCGATCTGTTGGGCGATCTGGCTGTAGCTGCGGGTTTCACCAAAGGGGATGGTGAGCAGCGCATGCCAGACCTGTTTCTGGAAGTCGGTGCCGTCGAAATCCAACTCCAGCTCGAAATGATTGCGCGTGCCGGCGAAGTACTCCGTCAACTGGCGCTCGGCTTCCAGTAGCACCGGGCTGTCGTTGGCTTCGAACAACTCTCCAAGGCGGACGCGGTTGGCGCGTTCGACTTCCCACAGGATCGCGGCGAGTTTGCCATTGCGCGCCACCAACGTGAGTTGGCCGACGGGGGAGGGCATGAGTGTGTATTCGTATGACATGGGCGTAATCCTTGAAGATGTACGGTGCCACTATCCATCGTGCAAGCGCTTGGGAAAACCCGTTTCTTGCGGTCTAAATTCTGCGGCTGTCAAAAGCGCCAGTGAATCCAACTGCCCGACCCATAGGCCCAGGCAACATGGACGATAAACCATACTATCGAAGGCGGCGACAGCAACACCCATGAGAAGAAATTGAGTAGCGCTAGGGCCCCAGCACTGATGGCCACTCCTCGGCTGGTATGTTGCCATGCATACCAGGCGCCATAGAACGACCCTGCAAGGGTTGCGATCGAAGGTAGGCCTCTCAGGTCGAACGGAATTTGCATAAACGGTAACAGCAGCGGGATGATCAGCACGAACCCCACGACTTTCCTGACGGCTTGCCTCGAAGCTTTTTGGACAGGTGTGCGCATCCTGATTCGTCCTGTGGATGGATAGGGCACGTTACATATTAATAGTCTGAATCCCTCGTGCTTGTAGGCGCTGACTGAATCACTGTTCCTTCTGAAGCACCTTCAATGCCGCCGACGCCAGAAACCCCGACCGGCTTTTTTCTTCTGGATGCTGCAGTACGTACTCGTCAATACGGTTCAACAAATACCCAGGCAACGTGATGTTGAGCTTCTGCGCCTTGCCCAAATACTTGGTGACATCAATGTCCACTACCGCCCAGGTACAGCCGGCGTACTGTGGGTTGGCGGCATGCAGGGTGACTTTCTGTGCGTTGGGAATCGGCGCGCCGTCTTCGGCGAGGATCTCGAAGTGCCCTTCGATGGCTTCGCGGGCCATGGCCATGGCGTCGTCCAGGTCATCTCCGGCGGAGTAGCAGCCGGGAATATCCGGTACTTCCACGCCCCAGGCGTGGTCGTCGTCGCCGGTTGAAATTGCGATGGGGTAAAGCATGTCTGTTGTCCTCCACGGACGGTTAACTCAACAGAGCCTGTTTCAAAATACTCTTGGCGGTCTTGTCCAACAGGTCCTTCTTTGGATGGGGAATCGTCACCAGCCCGGGCTTTGTCGGATGCTTGAAGTGATGGTGGCTGCCCCGGATGCGCACCAGATACCAGCCATCTGCAACGATGTGTCCTATCAAATATCGGCTATCCACAGCACCTCCTTGTGGTGTGTGTTGGTGGTGACTATAACCACTGAAATTAATTTATCAACACTCTACCTACCGGTGGTAGATGACCGGTATTTCGATAGGCAGTAGATGCAGTGTATGAGCGCGCAGGAATGGCGCCTGGGAGAGGTTTTGCGAGGTTTTGCATTGCGTTACAGGGTGTGTAGGCCGTACGCAAAGGTGAATCTTAAGACGTTGCCTACATGACCATCGGAACGCCGTGGGTTGTGCGCCAGAAGCTCGCTACTTAAGGTTTGTCGGGTGCTCAATGGCAACTGTGCACAGGCCCCTAAAGCGTGTCGGTATCCCGAAAGCTGCCCGGCCTGCTCACCTGTGCGCAGCTGCCGCCTTCATCAAATCAGCAAATTGAGCGCATAAAAAAACCGGCCACCAAGGGCCGGTTTTTTATGTATCCCTCGCCTAGAAACTACTTGGCACGAGATCAGAATCTGAGTGGAGCGGGTAGAGGGGGTCTAATGGGCAACGTGGTGCGCGGGTTTCAGGGCTTTTTTTCGGTTCGCTATACAAGCCGCTATACAAGAATTTTAGGGTCGGCTGACCCAGTGCCGTCTGTCATGACACCATGCGGCTGGAGTGATGACGGTCCGTGGATGGGTTATTTTAAATATAAGCGACTTGCCTATACTTTTGCTTATGAAAACGATCTTCTTCGAAACCACAAGCTTCACCGCCAGGGTCGGTGACTTCCTGACTGACGATGAGTATCGCCAGCTTCAGACCGAAATTCAGGTGAAAGCTGCGATTGAGGCAGAGCTGAAAAAACGAGGTAGAAAATGAAAAAGCGCGATCTGTTTGCGGAACTGATGCCGGGTGTTGGCGAGATGGCTGAACACCGGCAGGGGAAGATTACGCTTCGTCAGTACGAAGTGGAGGCCCTTGCTCCGCCAGAGGTGACGGCTGCTGAGATCATTTCCATCCGTGAAAAGCTGCACATGTCACAGCCCGTATTCGCCCGGCAGATCAGGACCAGTCCTGACACGCTGAAAAACTGGGAGCAATCGAAGTCCAAGCCCAATGCTCAGGCTGCGCTGTTGATTAAGCTGGTTGAGCGCTTCCCGGATATGGTTGAGCGGCTGAACGCTGTTTGAATGTTTAGCCCAGCGCCCGGCCTTGTGTCGGGCTTTATCTAGGGCGTTTATCCGGTGGTCGCTTGCGCCTGCCGATCACGTTGTTCCTTCTTGGCTGCGATCCACTGCTCAATTTCCGCAAGATCAAAACGCACCTTCGCCTGTCGTGCATCGCTGGTCTTGATGGGTTTTGGAAAGGTCTTGTCCCGCACCCTGAGTTTGTTCAGGCCGGAGATGCTTTGCATCCCCAGCATTGCCTGAACCTCGGGGTTTCCGATCAGTTGGGTGTGTGGTCGTGATTCCATAATGCGATACCTCTATTCAAGCCCAATTCGAGCGCCTGACGTTTCTCCGATCACAGTGCCTGATGTCCATTTCTCAATTGCGTTTTAGATGTCGACGAAAACAACGCCTCTGCCAAAACGTTGGTCTAGCTATTGCGCTTATATCGGCCCATCAGTTGGTCCAGCTCTTTGATCGCTGCGTCTCGTTGTTTGTCGATGTAGTTAGCCAAGTCGCTCAGGTGAATTCCTAATGCGGATTTCTGGGAGCGCCCCCCTAGCCGGACGATAGGCAGATCCAACTCGCCTGCCAATTGCTTGCGTTTCGCTTGTTCGTAGCTCAGGTTCAAATAGTCCCGACAAACAGTTTCCAAAGGGATGACGGCTTGGCCGTTGTATTGGGCCATCAGCATGAACAAGGTGTTCATAGCCGATTCTCCTGTCCTGCAATGCTGTTTGGTGGAGGCGCGCAAGAATCTAGATAGTCCGCCAGGTCATGCAGATAAATCACCGGCGCAGATCTGATAGACCCATGCAGCCGGGTATACCTGACAGGAATGCGACCGGAGTTGATCTCATGCAGCATGTACCGGTCAGTCTTGATGTGCGGAAAGTACCGCTGACGCACAGCCGACAGCGTGGGGCAGGGTGTGCTCCATTCGCGGCGTAGTTGGTCGAGGGTTGGGCTCATGTTGTTTACCTCCCGTCATCGCGCTCCTGGGCGTTGACGTGCAGTGGTTTAGGCGGCATCGCCACCCCAGGGATCAATGTCATCCTGGTAGACGATAGGCATTGGTGGTTTTGGCCCATTTGAACGCTGGCCGCTGATGATCAGTAATTGGCCGATGCGCTTTTGAAGGGCTTCAATCTGGGCGCGCTGTGAGACGGCCGGGTGAAGGTACACCTGCGGTGATTTCAGTTTTTTAGTGTTCATGATCGCTACACCTCAAGCAGCGAAGTGATGATGGCTAAAAATTAGGATCACTAATTTATACTGTCAACTGCGCTTTCAGTGCGAGTTGTATAGGTCATGGGGAAATGTTGCCGGTTTGGCTGAAAGATTTTTCTGATCATCGCGCTAGATAAGCGCTGAATACCAGAAGACCTTGCCGAGAATTCGGATATTTTTCGAAACAAAATCGCCGTCTCGATTTTCCTCAGGGTACTCATCGCTGTTGTAACTGCGCAGTCGCAATCCGTTTGCTGGCAGTTTGTAGACTAGGCGTAGTCGGAGCTGGCCACTGTAATCGAGGAGGTACATCTTCCCGTCATGGATCTGTGTTGCAGAGGTATCAATTGCAACTCGGCTACCTTCGGGCAGCACTGGTTCCATACTGGTGCCTTCAACAAAGAATCCCGCCACAGATTCAGGCGTGATTTTCTTCAAGTACAGGTCGCGACGGCTGCAAGGCATCGTTCTTCCGCCACCCAGCTTGACCACGGAGCCCTTACCGTCGGCGCGATTAACCTCGTGATAGAGGTCGACTTCGATATCACCAAAAGCCAGTGGGATTTTGTTGTTTAAGCCAGAGGGTGGTGGCGAGTTCACGTCGGTTTCACCCAGGGCACGAAGGAAGGAAGCGCCGATGTTAGTCGGCAGAGTGCCAATGTTGAAACCTTCAGTCGGGACGTCGGGGAAGAGGCGGGTGCTGACCTCGGTGGGTTGAAACTCCAATAGGGCGGCGAATTTCAGCAGCGCTGGCATGTTTAAAGGAATCCTCCCTGTCATGTACTGGCTGACGACGCTTTGCCCCTCCCAGCGACATTTTTCCCCTAGCTTTTTCTGTGTCAGAGCTGGATACAGACGCTTTCGGTCCTTGTAAATTGCAAGCAGGCGAGCGGCTTCTTCGCGAATGTGTTCTGGCTGATCTGACATAGGCTAAAAATATAAGGGCGGCTTATTTCTGCATACTTTTACATCCTGGGAGTTGAGATGTAAAAGAAGGATTACTAATATTCATAGTCCAAAACCATTCGAGGCACTGAGGAATGGACGACGATTTTGGTATTCCACTGAAGGATTTTGCTCAGGGTCGCACCCAGCCGGAACTCGGAAAGCTGCTGGGCGTTTCGCAAAGCGCAGTGTCACAGATGCTGAGCTCGGGTCGTGATATCCGCATTCAGATCGATGAGCAGGGCCGCTACTTGGCCTACGAGATTCGACCTGTCGGCGGGCGTAGAAAGTCTACGGCCGCGTAGGGTTGTGCGATGCAACGGCCAACATCCTCTGACTGGGCAAAGCGCTACGTTGAACTGTTCAACCTAGCCCTCGTCCCCATTGAGCCTCGTCAGAAAGCGCCCAAGGGCAATGCCTGGAATCAACCAAGTGGCTATCTCACCGACGCCCAGGAGGCTGCGGACTTCTGGCGTGACCATCCAAAACACAACATGGGCGTGGTCCTGGGGCCGAGCCGTCTGTGTTCGTTGGACGTGGATGATGTGCAGTGGACGCGGCAAGTTTTGTTTGATCAGTTGGGCCTTGATCTGGATGAGATGGCGAACGCCTTCCCGTGCGTAATTGGTAACCCTGCTCGTATGAGGATTCTGTTTCGTGTGCCGGACGAAGTGGAGCTCAGCCGACACGCGTTAGCGTGGCCACGTGAAAACGATCCTGATGGTTCGAAATTCAAAAGCGCCATCGCGATGGGAAAAGAAGCCAAGGCTTCAGGGGATCAAGCTGCTGAAGCGGCGGCGAGGACGCTTGCCGACAAATACAAGGCGTTCACGGTGTTTGAGTTACGAGGCGGGCTCGTTCAGGACGTGCTGCCACCCTCCATTCACCCCGGAACAGGCAAGCCTTACCTCTGGAAGAACCCACCGTCGGCTGATGGTTTTCCGGTGTTGCTTCCAGAGCTGCTCAAAGCTTGGCAGAACTGGGAGCTGTTCAAGCGTGATGCCGATGCAAGTTGCCCGTGGAAGCCCAGAGCAAACCTGCCTGTACTCAAACCAAAGCAAACTGAGCCAAGAGCCGGTCCCTCGGTAATCGATGAGTTCAACAGAGCCCATGACGTCGAGGTAATGCTGGCCGATCACGGCTACACCAAACATGGGCGAAAGTGGCTCTCCCCGCACAGCAGCACAGGCTTGCCTGGTATCACGGTGACTGACGGCCGTGTGTATTCGCATCACGCGTCGGACCCGCTCGCCAACGGCCACCAGAACGATGCTTTCGCGGTGTATTGCCTGCTTGAGCACGACGGTGACGTATCGCGGGCGGTGAAAGCAGCCGCGAAGCTGTTAGGTCTAACGCCTACAGAAAAAGCTCCAAAATCGCGCAAGCGCCCGAGCGCTGTCCCCGTCGAAAGTGATGATTGGAGAGCGCTTCTACGGCGCACGGAGGAGGGCGCCTTACGGTCCCAGCTCGCCAATGCTTATTTGATCCTCAAGTACACACCCGAATGGCAGGGCGTCCTTGCCTACAACGAATTCGCCGACCGCATCGACAAGCTCAAGCCTCCTCCTACACCCGACGGTGAAAAAGGCCCATGGCAGGATGTCGATGCCAGCAAGACGCTGGTGTGGCTGCAAATGGTGTGGAGCCTGCACCTGCGCAGCAGTGCTGTCGCCGACGAGGCCGTGCGGATGGTTGCCTGGGAGCATCGCTTTCACCCCGTACGCAATTGGCTTGAGTCCCTACCGCCTTGGGATGATCAGCCCCGCCTGGAGATGCTGTTGCCCACGGTGTTTGGCGCCGATATCAACCCCTACACCGCGCACATCGGCCAATCCATTCCTGTGTCCTCGATTGCGCGGATCTTCATTCCAGGCTGCAAAGTCGACGAAATGGTGGTGCTGGAAGGCGGGCAAGGGCAGGGCAAGTCCTCTTGTATCGCTGAGCTGTTTGGTTTCGAGTGGTATCTGGAAACCAGCGAGCCACCGACCAACAAAGACTTTTACGTGACCATGCAGGGCAACTCTGTGGTCGAGATCGGCGAGATGCAGAGCTTCTCCAAGGCCGATATCAACCAAGTGAAAATGGCGATCACTCGGCGCGATGACAAATACCGTGCGCCCTATGATCGCCATGCGCGCAGCCATCCACGGCAGTGCATTTTCATGGGGACTACCAACGCCGACGCCTACCTCAGCGACCCTACCGGGGCACGACGATTCCTACCGGTGTTGTGCCGCAAGGCCGACGTCGCCTATATCCGGCAATGGCGTGATCAGCTTTGGGCTGAGGCGTTGCACTTGTACTGCACTGGCTTTCAATGGTGGAACTACCCGCAAGATCTGGCCCGCGAAGAGCAGGATTCCCGCTATGTGGAAGATCCGTGGGAGGAGCCAATTATCAAATACTTGGAAGGCCACGCACCGCAGCTTCATTACCCCGATGGGTTGTTTGGACCGATCAACGAAGTGACGGTCATGGGCTTGCTTAAACACGCTTTGCAAATGGACTTGGCGCGAATGAATAAACCGGAGCAGCGGCGGGTGGCAGACATCCTGCGACGGTTGGGTTGGGTGAAGGAAAAGCAAAAACGCGTCGCCGGAACCTTGGAGCGTATTCGCCCCTATGTCCGGCCAGTGGCGGAGGATCGAGCAGCGTAGATGTCACTGGCGTCACCGGCTGTGTCACCAGCTGATGCTCCGAAAAAGCGTTGTAGATCAACGGTGTCACCAATGTCACCAGTGTCACTGCGGCTTCGCGCACGCGTACACCGAAGTCCCGTCATCGGCTGTATACCGTGTAAATCCTTTTTAACTGGTGACAGTTGTGACACTGGTGACAGTTTTGAATTTAAAGGCGTTTTTACGTCACCAGTGCGTCACCAATGTCACCAGATCAATGAGCGAGGTGAAGACGATGATTCCTGAGATCGAAACCCTGATGCGCCATTGGGGAGAACAGACTCGACGCTGCAATGCGGAACGCAGTCTTGGTAGCCCGCTGGGTACGCTGATGCGCTTTGGTGGGCTGATGCCTCGTGGCACGCCGGGCGCGCGCGATTTGCTCGTTGGAGCTGGTCCCGATCACATAGCGAGGGAAGTCGAAGCGGCGTTGGCCTGGTTGCAGCATCAAGGCGAACAGGGCCAGCGGTTAGCCAAGTTGGCGAGCCTGCGCTACTTACCGGAGCGGGAGCTGTCTGTTGCTGAACAGATGCGCTTGCTTGGGTTAGAGGCGGCGGCAGATAGAACCTATCGCAATTGGGTGCAACGGATGCATGAGCGGGTCATGTCGGAACTGTCACGGCGTGCGGAGCGACGTGTTGCCTGACCATCCGTCTGGTGGCAATACTTCAACCCTGTATCGAGGCCGCACCAAACAGGCAGTAAAAAGAATGGCCGTTTTTTTCGCTTTGCTGGTTTTCCGCTGGGGCGTAGAACGTTGCTAGGTTGTACGCTCTGCGTCAGAGGCGTCACTCAACCGGCCAATGCGTTCAGCACATGCACCGGGTCATTATGGATCGCCTTCAGCAACGCCTTAGCTGGCCCCGTTGGGTCTCGACGCCCTTGCTCCCAGTTACGCAGCGTACCCAGTTGAACATCAATCAACGCTGCGAATTTAGCTTGGGTCAGCCCGGTCGCCTTACGAATTTCTTTGACCCGCATTGCGTCAACGTGAAACTCGCGGGAAGGCTCACGTTCACCGCGCAGGATCTCGTTCATTTCCTCAACGCTTTCCATCAGTTCATCAAAAAATTTGCTCATGGTTATCTCCAGTGTTCGATTGCAGCCTTCAACGATTTACGCTCGTCAGCGGTGAGTTCTTGCTGTTCGTTCTTGGGGTAGATCATCAAAAAAACGATCTTTGATGCCGAGACGAAGTGGTAGTAAATCACTCGCGCTCCACCTCGTTTGCCGTGGCCCTTGGCCGCGATCCGAATCTTGCGCACTCCGCCTGTGCCTTCAATTACATCACCGGCTGATGGATTCACGATCAGCACATTCTGAAATGCCATATAGGCATCGTCGTCGATCAGTTCTTTAACGCGACGGGTGAAACCTGAAGTCTCGATGAAAATCATAGCTAATGTACGCCATTGGCTTAGTTTTCGGCAATGCTAATCCCGTATACGTCAGCGTGCATCCGATGAGTTGTAACTGGTTTTTAACGAGTCTTGATGCATCGGAGGACTGTCGATATGCCATCCAGTAAAGACCCCACCGCGTGGGCCGTTGCCCTCGCATGGCTGGCTCAACATGCCCCAGTCATCTACGCCACCAGCTTGTCAGCATTGATTTCTGCGCTACGAATCATCTACCGAGGCGGCACCCAAAAAGCGGTTCTGCTGGAGTCGGTTCTCTGTGGTTGCATCACTCTGGCAATCCTCTCCGGGCTAAGCCTGCTAGGGCTCCCACAAGAGGCGGCAGCGTTCGTGGGGGGCATGGTTGGGCTACTCGGCGTCGACAAGGTGCGCAATCTGGCCGAGCGCTTCGCTGGTGCCAGAATCACCCGACGCGACGACGATGGATGAACACATCCGCCCAGCGCGGCTACGGCTACCGTTGGCAGCAGGCCCGCCTCGGCTGGTTACGACGCCATCCTCTATGTGTTGAATGCGAGCGCCACGGCCGTATCACCCAAGCTTCAGTCGTCGACCACATACACCCCCACCACGGCGACACGCAGCTCTTCTGGAACCGCACCAACTGGCAATCCCTCTGCAAACACTGCCACGACGCCCACAAACAACGCTTCGAAAAATCCGGCGTAATCCTAGGCTGCACAACCGACGGCCAACCCATCGACCCCAACCACCCATGGAACCAGGGGAGGGTGGGGTGAAAGTTGCGCAGCCTCCAGCTTCAAGACCCCGCCCCCCGGTTTCTATGCAGCGGCGGGAAAAATGAGGGGTGCCCCTTTCACGCACTAGGCGCTCCCTGGTGAAATCTGAGGTGAACAATGGCCGGTAATCAAAACTCTGGACGCCCAGCCAAGCCCGCCATCGTCCACCTGCTAAACGGTAACCCCAGCAAGCGCAACCGCGAACAACTGGTGCGCGAGCAGGCGAAACCGTTGGCGCCAGTAGAAGCCCCCGCGATACCCGATTGGCTGAGCGACGAGGCTCGCTCCGAATGGGAGCGCATCGTGCCCGACCTGGAATCCCTCGGCCTGATCTCCCGCCTGGACCGCCAAGCCATGGCACACTACTGCGAAGCTGTCGCCGAATACCGCTTCTGGACCCTGAAAATCCGCGAAATGAGCCAAGGCCAATCCCTGCGCGGCGACGTACAAACCTACCGCAGCGGCGCCCAGGACTTGTCGGTGTGGCGCAAGCTGCGCAACGACGCCGAGCGCCGTGCCAATGAAGCAGGCGCCAGGTTCGGCCTGTCGCCATTGGCTCGCCGCTCTCTGAAAGCACCAGCGCCTCAAGGCGAGCTATTCCCCAATGAGCAAAAGCGCATCGCGGACAGGTATTTCTGATCGCGTCAGCGCCTTTGCCCTGGAGGTTATCGAAGGTCGTATCGTCGCCGGGCCGGATGTTCGCCACACCTGCCAGCGTCACCTAAACGATCTGGAAAACGGCGCTCAACGAGGCCTGCGCTGGGATCAGGGCGCGGCCAACCGAGCCATCGGCTACTTCGAAGACGTCCTCTGCCTTAACGGCGGCGAGTACGAAGGCCAGCCGTTTTTGCTGCTGCCCTGGCAATCCTTCATCGTCGGCAGCCTGTTCGGTTGGAAAGGCCCGGACGGTTTTCGCCGCTTCCGCACCGCCTACATCGAAACCGCCAAAGGCTCCGGCAAGTCACCGCTGGCCGCAGGCATCGGCCTGTACGGAATGACCTCGGACGCCGAAGCCCGCGCTGAGATCTACGCAGCCGCGACAAAAAAAGACCAGGCGATGATCCTGTTCCGCGACGCGGTCTCGATGGTCGATCAGTCAGCGTTGCTAGCCGAACGCCTGGAGAAATCCGGTCGCGGCGAAAAGGTCTGGAACCTGGCCCACTTTGCCTCCGGCAGCTTCTTCCGCCCCATCAGCGCCGACGATGGTCAATCCGGCCCGCGCCCTCATATCGCGCTACTGGACGAGATCCACGAACACAAAACCCGTGTCGTGGTGGACATGATCCGCGCAGGCACCAAGAGTCGTCGCCAAGCGTTGATCGTGATGATCACCAACAGCGGCCACGACCGCACCTCGGTCTGCTACGAGTACCACGAGTACGGCCGAGCGATCTGCTCCGGCCAGCAACACGACGACAGTTTCTTCGCCGTCATCTGCTCCCTGGACGAAGGCGAAGACCCGTTCAAAAGCGAGGCCTGCTGGTACAAGTCCAACCCGAGTCTAGCGTTCGGCCGACCCGGCGATGCCAACGGCGGTCTGCCGGGCTTGAAGTACCTGCGCGAACAAGTCACCGAAGCGCGGGGTATGCCTGCCAAGGAGTCGAGTGTTCGACGGCTGAATTTCTGCCAGTGGGTGGATGCGGAGAATCCTTGGCTCTCGGCTGATGTCTGGCTGGCTTGCGAGGTCGATTTCGCCCTTGAAGACATCCCCCAGAACGAGCCCTGTTATGGCGGTCTGGACCTGTCCGGTACCCGCGATCTCACTGCTCTAGCGTTGTACTTTCCGCGATTGCGTAAGGCCCTGGTCGAGTTCTGGACCCCAAAAGATACTCTGAACGAACGCGCCCGCACCGACCGCGTGCCCTATGACGTCTGGCTACGCGAAGGCTACTTGCACGCAACACCCGGCAGCGCGGTGGACTACGGCGCAGTCGCCACACGTCTCGGCGAACTGGCCGCATGGTTCAACATCGTCGGTGTGGCATTTGATGCCTACCGCATCAAGTACTTCCTGCCGGAACTGGAAGCACAGGGCATCGACGTCCCGCTGTTCGCCCACGGTCAAGGCTACACAGTCGCCAAGGATTCCGGCCTCTGGATGCCGCGCTCCATCGAGCTGACAGAAACCTTGCTCACCGAGCAACGCATTCAGATCAAAGCCAACCCGGTATTACGCTGGAACGCCGCCAGCGCCGTGCTCGACGCTGATCAGAAGGACAACCGCATCTTCGCCAAACGCAAAAGCACTGGCCGCATTGACGGGGTGGTAGCGCTGGCGATGAGTATCGGTGCCTCCGAGCTGCAACTGGCAGAGGTCGGCGACCGTGACGGTTTCTTCAACAACCCGATCATGGTGGGCGTTTGACCGTGAAACATATGCTCTATCCACTGAGTGACACTTGATGTTGTAAGCTCAGGCCTGGTGAATCAAAGGGCTGAGTCAGGTATGACACCAGAAGAATTAGCTATCGAACATGCTGCTTTTGAGTACGCCAGAGCGAACCGGACAGCTCTGGCCCGTCAGATCGCCGACACCGAGATGTACTTCAGCGAAGAGGCACCCCTTACGGTATTCATGGCCGGATCGCCCGGCGCTGGTAAAACGGAAGTGTCGAAGGCTATGGCGCAAGGCTTGGATGAACAGTTAAGCCCTTATTCCAAGCGAGTTCTTCGTATCGATCCTGATGAATTTCGCAGCTTGATTCCTGGGTACGATGGCCGTAACTCTTACCTTTTTCAGCGCGCAGTGACAAAAATCCTGGAAAAGGTTCTGGACCGGGCTTTTGACAAGAGGTTGTCGTTCATTCTGGACGGCACCATGGCCAATTTTGAGGTCGCCAGACGAAATATCGACCGAGCCTTGGGAAACCGCAGAAAAGTCCAGATCATTTATGTTTATCAACTGCCAGAACTGGCGTGGCAATTTGTTCAGGCTAGAGAGCTTACGGAAGGCCGGAATATCCCACTCCCCGAGTTTGCCAGACAGTTTATCGCTGCCCGGAACAACGTCATTGAGCTTAAGCGCCTGTATGGGGAACAGATTCATATCGATCTACTGATCAAGAACTTTGTCGGCGTCGACAAATGGTCAGAGCTCGACGCAACTGCCGACGCGATTGACGCTCTGATTCCCCAGATTTATGATCAGGTTCAGCTCGTTGAGCTGTTAACAGAGGCACGAAATCAATGAGTACGGAAAAAGTTAGGAAAACCAGCGCATTGACTGAGTTTTTCACCAAAACGTCTGACGAAGACCGACGGGCGTTTTATATGGGCGTCATTGACAAAGCTAACGCCTCACAGCGCGAAGTCGTACAGAAAGCAGAGGCGATCAAAGCTGCGCGCGTTGCCGTTCAGGATTCTTGAGCTTCGCTTTCAACTTCAGGTACTGAGCTAATTCATCGTCAGCTAATAAATCCGGGCTCCCCATAAGAGCACCGGATTTTTTGTGCCTGCCATTCCTGGCTGGCCGAAGTCGGCGACCGCGAAGGCTTCTTCAACAACCCGATCATGGTGGGCGTCTGACCGTGAAACTTTGGAAACCCGGACGACTGCGCGCCGCCTTGCAGCAGTGGCTCGGCGTGCCCATCGGTCTAACCGACAAGGCGTTCTGGCAGGAGTGGTTCGGCACCTCCAGCAGCGGCAAAGCCGTTTCGGTCGATTCCGCTATGCGCCTGTCGACAGTCTGGGCCTGCGTGCGCTTGCTCTCGGAGTCGGTCTCCACCTTACCGCTGAAGCTCTACCGCCGACTGCCCGATGGCTCCCGCGAGCCCGCCACGGACCATCCGTTGTACCGTGTGCTGTGTCGCTCACCCAATATCGAAATGACCCAGCAGCGCTTCATGCTGATGGTGGTCGCCAGCCTCTGCCTGCGCGGCAACGCTTTCATCGAGAAGAAGGTCATCGGCTCACGCCTTGTGGCACTGGTGCCGTTGCTGCCGCAATGCATGACGGTCAAACGTCTGGACAGCGGTCGATTGCAGTACCTCTACAACGAGGCCCAGGGCCAACGCGAGATCCCGGAAAAGCATCTGGTGCACATCCGTGGCTTCGGACTGGACGGCATCTGCGGCATGTTGCCAATCACCACTGGCCGCGACATCTTCGGCGCCTCGATGTCGGCAGAGGAGGCCGCTGCCAAGGTCTTCGCCAACGGCTTGCAAGCCTCGGGCTTTCTCACCGTTGAAGGCGGCGCCGCGCAAGGTGCAGGCACCCTGACCAAAGAACAACGTGAGCTCCTGCGCAAGAGCCTGGAGGAATTCAGCAGCTCGAAAAACGCCGGAAAAACCATGGTGCTGGAAGCTGGCCTGAAGTACCAAGGCATCACCATGAACCCCGAAGCCGCGCAGATGCTGGAGACCCGCGCCTTCAATGTTGAAGAGATCTGCCGCTGGTTTCGCGTGCCGCCGTTTATGGTGGGACACATGACTAAGCAGAGCAGTTGGGCCGCGAGTGTCGAGGCACAGAACCTGCATTTCCTCACCAACTGCTTACGCCCGTTGCTGGTGAATATCGAACAGGAAATCAACCGCTGTCTGATCGATGAAAATGACGCGGAACAGGTCTTCGTCGAATTCTCTGTCGAAGGTTTGCTACGCGCCGACAGTGCTGGTCGCGCTGCTCTCTACATTGCTGGCTTGGACCATGCCTGGTTCAACCGCAACGAGGTCCGTCGCTTTGAAAACCTGCCACCGATCCCTGGCGGCGAAATCTTCACGGTCCAGGCTGCAATGATTTCTTTGGAGCAACTGGGCAAACAAAACGCCGCGTAACACGGAGTCCCCATGACCCAAAAAGCCCTGCCGCTCGCGCCGCAGTTGCAGCCGTGCGCCCAGCTATCCGGCGAGGTTCGGCCCTTGGCGCTGGAGCGTTGGAACCCATCCATCCGCGCCGCGAATGAGGATGAGCACAGCATCTCAATTTTCGACCCCATTGGCTTCGATCCTTGGACAGGCGAGGGCGTCACCGCGAAACGCATCGCCGCCGCGTTACGCACACTCGACGGCGCTGACGTTACGGTGAACATCAACTCGCCGGGCGGCGACATGTTCGAAGGCTTGGCGATCTACAACCTGCTGCGGGAGTATTCCGGCAACGTTGTAGTCAAGGTGTTGGGACTGGCCGCATCGGCAGCGTCGATTATTACGATGGCCGGAGACGAGGTACGCATCGCCCGCGCCGGTTTCCTGAACATCCACAACTGCTGGGTCGTTGCCATGGGCAACCGCTTTGACCTGATGGAAATGGCCGAGAGGTTGGCGCCGTTCGATCAGGCCATGGCGAATATCTACGCCGCCCGCACCGGCGACTCCCAAGACGCGATGCAACACCTGATGAACGCCGACAGCTGGATCGCCGGCAGCGCCGCCGTCGAGCAGGGTTTTGCCGATGACTTGCTTGCCTCTGACGCTATCAAGCAAGGCGCGAAACCCGCCGGCCTGCTGGCGCGCCGTTACCTGAACCGCTTGCAGTACACCCCTGTAGCTGAACTGGAACTCGCCCTGGCCCGGCTTCGGGCTGCCATCCCACTGAAACCGGGAGGATAAATCATGTCCGACACCACCCACGACCTGCTCAAACAGGTCTCCGCCGAGCTGGAGCGTGCTTCCAGCGCTTTCAGCAAACAGGCCGAGGAGGCCATGAGCGAAGCGCGTAAGGCAGGCGGTCTATCTGAACAAACGAAGGCTGCAGTCGATGAACTGGCGCTGAAATTCAACAGCCTGACCGAAGCCGAAATCCAACTGAAAACCCGGCTTGGCGAGATCGAGCAGGAATTCGCCCGGCTGCCCAGCCCGACGGCGTCCCCGTCTCAGGACAGCCTCGGCGCCTGCGTGGTCAAAAGCGAAGCCCTCAAAGCCTTCGCCTCCAGCGTCGAGGGCGGCAAGCGCATCAGCATTCCGGTGAATGCCGCGTTGCTTTCCAAGGATATTCCCGAAGGCGTCGTCGAACCCCAACGTCTCCCCGGCATCGATGCCTTGCCCAAACAACGCCTGTTCATCCGCGACCTGATTGCCCCAGGTCGAACCACTGCCCCGGCGATTTTCTGGGTGCAGCAAACCGGCTTCACCAACGCCGCCGCTGTTGTGCCAGAGGGGCAAGCCAAGCCCTATTCGGACATCAAGTTCGACATCAAAATCACCGCCGTCTCCACCCTGGCGCACATGTTCAAAGCCGCCAAGCAGATCCTCGATGACTTCACTCAACTGCAATCCACCGTCGATATCGAAATGCGCTACGGCCTCAAATATGTGGAAGAGGAGGAGGTGCTGTTCGGCGACGGCACGGGCAATCACCTGATGGGTATCGTGCCCCAGGCATCGGTGTATGCCCCAGCCTTTGCGGTGGAGCAGCAATCCGGCATCGATGACCTACGCCTGGCAATGCTGCAAGCCCAACTCGCACGACTGCCCTCCAGCGGCCACGTCCTGCACTTCATCGACTGGGCCAAGATCGAGCTGACCAAAGACACACTGGGCCGCTACATCCTCGCCAACCCTCTGGGCCTCGCTGGGCCTGTATTGTGGGGCCTGCCGGTGGTGGCGACCGAGGCCAGTGGGTTTGAAGGCAAGTTCCTGACCGGCGCCTTCCGTACTGGCGCGCAGTTGTTCGACCGGGAAGACGCCAATGTAGTGGTCAGCACCGAGAACGCGGATGACTTCGAGAAAAACCTGATCTCCATCCGCTGTGAAGAACGCGTCGCCCTGGCGGTGAAGCGCCCAGAGGCCTTTATCCATGGCCCATTCACGGTGCCTGCGCCAGAAGGGCGCCGACTCAAAGCGGCTTGATCATGAGCGTCATCGATATCGAAACCGCGATGCTCCATTTGCGAGCTGAACCGGTTGATCAGCCGTTGGTGCAACGCTATCTGGATGCTGCAGAAGATGCCGCGATGCAGTACGTGCAGCGGTGTTTCTTCGCCAGCACATCAGATCTGGAACAGGCCGTTCTCGCGGGTGATGCCGGGCACGACCCAATGCTGATCACCCCATCGATTCTCGCCGCCTGCCTGCTGATCCTCGGGCACTTTTACGACAGCCGTGTCGACCTGTTCAGTGAAACCGGCCGCACCGACTTGCCCACTTGCTCGCGATCCTTGCTCGCACCGTTCCGCCGAAATTTAGGTGTGTGATGCGTGCCGGTCGCTTGCGCCATCGGGTGACGCTCCAACGCCTGACTCGGGTGCAAGACGATATCGGCGGATGGATCGAAATCTGGCTGGACGTCGGCGAAACCTGGGCCGAGATCCGCCCAGTCTCCGGCAGAGCCTGGATGGCAGCAGCTCAGGAGCAACGGGAAGTGACGGCGGAAGTGTTGATCCGCCCGCGCCAGGGCATCGTCTCCGGCATGCGCGTGGTGAAGGGCGACACCTTCTACCTGATCGAAGCGGCCCTGCTGGATTACGCCCGATGCGAACTCAAGCTGATGTGCAAAACGGTGAAGGCCAATGCTTGATACTTCGCTACGCGTCATGGGCCTCGCAGAACTGGAAGCCGACTTCCAACGCCTGGCCAAAGCCACCTCCAACAAAGTGGTGCGCGACGCCACATTGGCCGGAGCCCGCGTAGCCCAGGACCGCACCCGTAAGAGCGCGCCCATCCGCAGCGGCAAACTGCAAAAACATATCGTTGCTAAACGCCTGCGCCAGCGGGCCACACCGGGTGCCGCCGTGGCGGGTGTCAGCGTGAGACGCCCGAAGAACTCACCGGCACCTTTCTACTGGCGCTTTCTGGAACTCGGCACCTCAAAGATGACCGCCAAACCCTTCATTCGCCCAACCTGGGACCGCAGCCTTCCTGATATCGAAGGCGCAGTGCGCAGCAAACTCGCCCAGGCTATCGACCAGGCACTGCTCGCCCGATGATCGAAACCGCCATCGCCGCCCGCATCGGCACGCTGGCCGACGGCCGCGTCTACCCGGAAATCGCCCCGGCTGACGCCGCGTCCCCACGCATCACCTGGACCCTGATCAGCGGCGGCGCAGGCTGGACGCTCTCCGGCTGGGACGGCTCAACCGACGCGCAAATCCAGATCGACGCCTGGGCGCTGAGCAAACGCGAAGCGATCCTCCTGGCCGAACAAGCCTTCGACCTGATGTCCGCCAGCGGCCCCGAGTTTTGCGTCAGCGAAGCGCTGCGGCTACCCGATGATTACGAGCCCGACACTCGCCTGTTCCGCGTGAGCTGGGAGTACACCCTGCAACCCTAGGAGGCACCATGGCCAGCCAGACGCCGACCAAGTCCAAGTACGTTAAATCCCAAGGCACGCAGGTCAGCGTGTCGAAAACCAGCACCACCGACCCTGCGGACGACACCCTGGAATTCGCTGACCTCTCGGTGACCATCAAACAACCGCAGTTCCAGGGCGGGCAGTCCGACGAGATCGAAACCACCACCCTGGCCAGCGACGCTAAGGAGTTCACCACCGGCTTGGCGGACAACGGCACCTTCAGCATGTCCGGCAACTGGAAGGCAAACGACGAGGCGCAAACCGTCTTACGTGAAGCGCGGGATGACGGTGAGCCGCGTGCATTCAAAGTGGTGTTCAAGGACAAAACCAGCTCGCTGTTTCTGGGGCTGGTGACTCAGTTCACCTGGGACGCCGCGCCGAATAGCACGGTGAATGGCACGTTCAATGTGCGGATCACCGGGGCGGTTAGCTTTGATACCGGCAATGGAGGTGCGTGATGCCGCGTGCAAGAACCAGCGATAGCGACCTGCGCGACAAAATCCTCGACCCCCTACGCAATTTCAAACATGAGAGCGTGCAGGTTGATGAGTGGGAGGGCGCCACGGTGGTGATTCGAGCGCTGAGCGCGGGTGATTGGTTGGAGTATCGACGGCGGGCGTTGGAGCAGGTTCGGCAGGCGCGTGTGGCGGCGGGGTTAAGTGAGGAACGGCCTGTTGGTGATGAGGGCGATCAACCCCAGGAGCCGCTGATTGAGGTGTTCAGTGTGCCGTTGTATGCGTTTGTTTTGGCTCGGACGTTGTTTGAGTTGTCGGGTCGCAGGTTGTTTGGTGATGACGATGTCGATGAATTGGCGGAGGCGTTTAGCCCTGTGCATGATCGGTTGGTGGCTAAAGCGTTTGAGTTGAGTGGGGTCAGTGTTGATGCGGGCTCATCTGATCCCGTGGACGCGGCGGGAAACGGATAAACGCTGAGCCGGAGTTGGGATTCCTCATGGCTTTGGCTTTGCGGCTCGGTAAGACCCTGCATGAGTTGGTGGGGCAATTGAGCGCGGAGGAGCTGTTCCTGTGGCAAGCCTACAACCGTGAGTCACCGATTAGTGATGTACGTGGCGATATGCAAACGGCCGTCCTGGCAGCCGCGATTTATCAGGCACAAGGTGTGAAAGTTTCGGCGTTTGACCTCATACCAAAATGGAGTTTTGGTGCCCAGGAGCAAGGTGCTCTGGACGATGGGGAAGTACAACTCCAGCGTTGCTTGGCGAGTTTTGATGAAGACGAGACTGACAGAGCAACGCCCCAACAGCCGTGAGATGCATCTGATTTGCTCGCTAGCCGTTGAAGCGTGCGAGAGCTGTTTCCTATATTCACGGGCCAAAGCCTTGGCATGAGGACAGGAGCAGCGCATGACTCTACTTACAAAACTGTACGCATTACTCGTGCCTCTGGCGTTCGTGCCAAGTTCATTTGCGATCATTGATGGCAAAGACGTTCCTGATGATCGCTACCCATTCATGGTGAGCGTCCAATCGACCCCTTTGACAGGCACCGGAACAGACGCCCGCAGCCGACATTGGTGTGGCGCAACCTTGATATCACCATCATGGGTGCTGACGGCCGCGCACTGCGTCGAAACTCAACCTAACGAGCCGGGCACTCCGGTCAAATCTTCAGATCTTCAAGTATTAGTGGGACGTACGAATTTGGTCGATGATCAAAAAGGAAGATTGGTCAGTGTAAGTGCCATTCACTTGCATCCCCGGTACGGCTCAAAAGAGCACAACAGTGATGCTTACGATGTGGCTCTCCTTCGTCTCTCGGACCCGGTGCAAAATGTACGACCTATAGCCCTGGCTGTAAGGCAGAGTACCGAGTATGAACAAGTGGGGCGCGAGTTGAGCGTAATTGGCTGGGGCGACGTAACGCCTCAGCCGGATGATGATTTACCTGATGCTCCTAACCCCAGCGTGTATGTGAACCGGCTACAAGAAGGGGTACTTCCCTACGTCCTTCACGAGGTCTGCGCGAGTATCAGTCCGAAGGCCAACGTTATGAACGGCTTGCAGATCTGTGCCGGTGGTACCGGAGTCGACGCCTGCCAGAGGGACTCTGGCGGCCCTTTGTTTGTGTCGAATGCAGACGGTGAATTTGAGCAACTCGGTGTCTTGAGTTATGGGCTCAGAGGCGGTTGTGGGACGGTAGGTTCGCCTTCGGTTTTTACCCGTGTTGCTTCAATAGATGTCGCTGATTTCATTGAGAGTGTTTGGACTAGGGACTAGCACTCAACCAAGGGAGAATGCTCGTGCGGTCGATCAGCAGGCGTTTTCTTTTGAGTTTTGGTGGGCTGTTACTTCTTGGCGTTTTCATTGTTGCTGTGGGCTTTTATCGCTTTGGCAACGACCCACGTCTTGCCTTCGTGCTGCTCGAAAACTGCGAGGCCGCCGTTCTGCGGCTGGTGAAGACGCCATCTGCAATGACACTACTCAACGCCCGGATCTACAAAGGCGGCAACCTGAGCATTAGCGAAGATGATCAGCGTGCCTTCAAAAGCAGCACCGCCTATGCCGAAGTGGTTGCCCGAGGCGACGGGCGCTTCTTTTATCCGGCAGTCAATCTGGAAATCGAGGCGCTCAACTCCTTCGGGGTGAAGCAGGTCGATACCGTGCTGTGCCGCTATGGCGGAGTGGAGTATAAAAACGGAGCCTTGCTCAGTCTGCGGTTGATGACCTTGGATCTTGGTTCCGGAATTCTTCGAAACCCCTTTGTGTACAACAATGCGAAGTTTGCTGAGTGGGCGAAACTCGGGATCATCGATGTGGCGAGCGTTGATGAGTTCACCTGGACTGAACACTGGCGGCACTTCTTTGATCTCAAGATCAAAGTGGTGGATCTGGACGGGGAGGTGTGATGCCTAATCGTTGGAAGTACCCATGGCCGGACAAACCTTACGCTCCCTAATCGTCAGCGTCTCCGCCGAAACCAGCGCCTACCAACGCGAAATGGCCCGCGCCGGTCGAGTAGGGCGCGACTACCTACGCGCCGTCACTGCCGGCAACCGTGAAGCCTCCATAGGCTGGCGCGCTCAGGAAGCTGCAATCCGTGCCCAGGAGCGAGCCCTCGGTTCACTCTCCGGCACCGTTGGCAGTTATGTCCGCGTAATGGCCGGAGCTCTGGCCGTCGGCAACCTGATCGCCATGGCCGACCAATGGGGCCAAATCGCCTCCCGCCTTCAACTCGCCACCGACTCCCAGGCCGACTTCGCCGAAGCCCAATCCCGTTTGATGGACATCGGCCGCGTCACCTTCAAAGCCTTCTCCGAAAACGCCGAGCTTTTCATCCGCACCGCTAGCGTGCTCAAGGACTACGGCGGTACCGCCGAAGACGCCTTGAACATGACCGAAGCCCTATCGCTGGGCCTGACGGTCAGTGGCACCAAGGCCCAGGCCACGGCCTCGGTGATTGATCAGGTCAGCAAGTCCCTGGAGCGCGGAAAGTTGCAGGGCGACGGTTTCAACGCGGTGGTCACGCAGGCGCCGCGTCTGTTGCAGGCGTTGCAGGATGCCCTCGGCAAGAACCGCGATGAGCTGCGCTTGATGGCGTCCGAGGGCAAGTTGACGGTGGATGTCGTCGCCAAGGCCTGGGTCAGTCAGATCGACCGCATGCGCAAGGAAACCGACGGCATGGCAACCTCGGTGGCGGATGCGGGGCTGCGTCTGCGTGATGCCTTTATGCAGTACATCGGCACTGCTGACAGCGGCTCGCAGGTCACGGCGAAGTTGGCGCAGGCGATCAATTATGTGGCAGACAATCTGGGCGCACTGTCGGCCATCGCCGTCGGCACTGGGTTGGGCTGGATCACTCAGACGGCAGCGGAAAGCATCAAGGCGCTGTATCAGCAGGTAGACGCGGCGCGGCTGGCGTATTCGGCTGAGTTGGGCCGTGCGCGGGCGGCGTTGGATACTTCGGCGATGATCGCGCGCGTGACCCAGGCCGAGGTGTTGTTGGCCGAGCAGCGTGTGGCTGCGGCGGTGACGGCGCAGCAACTCAACACCGCAACACGGGCGCTGACGGCAGCGAAGCTCGCGGATCTGGAGGCTTCTCGCGCTGCGACAACGGCTCAGGCGGCTTATGCGGCTGCGAGTTCATTGTCGGCGCGGGCGATGTCGGGTGTCGCGGCGGTGCTGGGTGGGCCGATGGGGTTGGCGTTTCTGGTGGGGACCACGGCCACCAGTTTTCTGTTGTTCAGTGACAATGCGGACAAAGCCCGCGTTTCAACGGTGGATTTGCAGCGTCCTTTGGCCGAGCTGCGCAAGGAGTGGGAGGCCCTGAGCAATGCCCAGCGGCGTCCGATTTTCAAGCAGTTGCTCGACCAGCAGAACGAAGCGCGCAAGGCCGCTGAGCAAGCACTCCGCGATATTCGCCAGCGCGCCCAGTTGTTGGATAAATGGGGCGATAGCTACAGCGCCAATCCCTTTGCCAGAGACCGTGCGGTGGCGGCGTTTCGGAACGCGATAGCTGGCGGGCAGGATATCGATGCGGCGACTCAGGCGCTGATCAAGGCCATTGGGCCGAGTCAAAAGCTGCGTGATCAAATCGAAGGCCTGGCCGGTGCCTATGCCCGCAGTCAGCAGCAGGCCGATGAGGCAGGCAAGCGTATCGACGCGTTGGACGGCATATTGCGCAACGCCCAGAGCGCCGCTGAAGGGGTCAGCACGGGACTGCAAAGCATCAAGCCACCAGATGCCGAGCTGACCGCTGCGTGGGAGCGGCGTATCAACAATTTGGTCGAGCAGATGGCCCGTCTGCGGGACAGCTCGGCCCTTGGTGAAATCAATCGACAGGCCGATCGGGATCAGCTCAACCAGACCGAAGCCGGTCGCGCATTACTCGCCCGCGCACAGGCCGTCGCCCAACTCAAGGACGCGCAAGAGGCAGCTAACCGAGCCCAGGAAGAGGCGAACCGTCAAGCTCGCCAAGCCGCTGAAGCCGCCCAGCGTGAAGCGCAAAGGCTTCAGGATAGTTACGAGCGAACCCTGCGTTCATTGCGCGAGCAGCTCCAGCTAAGCGATCAGAAAACCGAACGCGCCCGCATTGAGTACGAGATCAATCAAGGCTCACTGGCTCAGCTCGATCAGTTGAAAAAAATCAAGCTGCAACGGGCGGCGTTGGCGGTTGATCAACTCAATACGCAACGCGGCTATCAGGACCTGTTGGCGGAGATTCAGCAGCAGGAAGACAACCTGCTGGTCAGCACACGTAAGCGCTTTGCCGAACTCGACCGACTGCAAAAGCAGGGCGGTTTATCGGCGGATCAGTACCGCACCGCAGCCGATGCAATCTCTGGTGCATCGGTCGGCAAAGCGCCGGCCTTTATGGGGCTGGACAGCTCCGTCGGTGGCCCAAGCGCTGAGCTGATTCGCCTCACCGAAGTGGAGCGAGAACTGCAGCAATGGCGCGACAAAGAGCTGGAGCGTCAGCAACTGTTCTTCGACCAAAAACTCACCAGCGAGCAGCAGTACCTGGACCGAGTTGCCGAGATCAACCAACAGAACAATGACCGGCTCGCCGCGATTCAAGACGCCTATAGCTCTGCCACACTCGGCGTGTTTAGCGAACTTACCGGTAACGCAGCCGACCTGTTCAAGCAACTCGCCGGTGAAGGTTCGGCAGCGTACAAACTGCTGTTTTTCGCCAGCAAAGCAGCGGCCATGGCCCAGGCGATCATCAACACCGAAGTGGCAGCGACCAAGGCTCTGGAACTGGGGCCAGCCGGTCCGGCAGCGGCGGCGTTGGTTCGGGCGCTGGGCTATGCCTCGGTGGGCATGATCGCCGCGACTACCTTGGTCGGCATGGCCCACGAAGGCATCGACACGATTCCGAAAACCGGCACTTGGTTGCTGCAACAGGGCGAGCGTGTGGTGGACGGTCGCACCAATCGCGATCTCAAACAATTCCTGGCCCAGGCACCGCCCGGCAGTGCGCAGCCAATGCCTTCGGTTAGCGTGAACATCAACGTCGATGCGCGGGGCAACAGTGCAATGTCCGTCACCTCCCACGCGGGCGCCCAGCAGTTCGCGCAGCAGATGGGACAGGCGATTGAAGAGGCCGTCCGGCAAGTCATCCGCCAGGAACAACGGCAAAACGGTTTGCTCGATGTCTCTGGCAGACAGTTTAGGTGAGCTGCGTTATCCAGGCGTTTGCCAACTCAGCGCCGCTGCAAAGTCCGGAAAATCATCCAGACGAAGAAGCTTAAAACCGCGTTCGGTCACTTCAGCAGGTACGTTTAGGCCGTAGTCATCAGCAGCAGACACATTGCGAATGCCAAAGCGCTCCATGTCTTTGATTGATACCGTCCATTCCTGGGCTGCTTTGAGCTGCTGCCCCATGACCGTGATGCGATCATCCATGCCGATTTTCTTGAAGAGCGCGTTTTGCCTCACTTTGGCGTCTTCGACATAGCGAATTGCTTCGCCCCGCAGGCTTTCTAACAAGGCTATTTTGTCTTTCTCAGATAACGCGGCGCCGTCCTCGAATTTGATGTCCTCAAGGGTAGGGCCTGCCATCAGACCTTCTTGAATGGGTGATCCGTGCCAAATCACGACAGCGCCGGATGTGACCTGTTTGTGTTTGCCAGCAGGGAAGACGTAATTGGCGCAAGAAGAGGCGCAGAGCCGTTTGACGATCACATCAAGTTCTGCGGCCAATACGATCTCGGCGAGATCCATTCCGACGTTGACATCACCGCCACCGGAATCAATTACCAGTTTGGCGACGGTTCCGTTCGACGCTTTTACCAGGTCGGCCAGCTTGGCGACGGCGTCGGTATTCAGATCGCCGGTGTAATGAACGGCGTCACCGGTAACCTCTACCGTCACTGGCGAGGCTAAAGCCAATGCAGCCGGAACGGTGGTGAACAGGGATATTACGAGCAGTGCTTTTTTCATTGTGTATAGCTCGCTGCGAGAGTTGACCGCAGGAAAACTACCACTGACTCGGCGCTGGTTGCCGCACCCTTGACGAGGGAGTTGATTCAAAATGCTTCTTGAGCGGCGTACGTTTTTATCAGTGGCTCATGTGCGGTTTAGATGAGATGGAAACGTTCACTTGGCCCGTGCGCCTTGGCTCATCCGGGCAGATCGAGCAGCGCGTGCAGACCAATGAGTTTGGCGACGGCTACGTGCAGGTGATCGGCGTTGGCCTCAACAATCAAGCCGAAGCCTGGGACGTTTCCGTGACCGGTGTGCTGGCCAAGATCCAGCCGGTGCGAGCATTCCTCGATCTGCATCGCGGCTCACGCTCTTTCCAATGGACACCACCAGGTGGCAACGCAGCGCGTTTTCGCGCAACCGGATACCGCCTGCTGCCCCACGGCAAAGGTATCTACACCCTGAGCTGGACCTTCCAACAAGTCTTCTACCCCTGACTCGCCATGGCCATCAACACCGACGTCCAACTGCTGGAGCCGGGTGACGCAGTGCGCTTGTACGAAGTCGACGCCACCCACCTGGGCGGCGACCTGATGCGCTTTCACGGCCACATGCAGGACGGCACGATCATCTGGCAGGGCCAGGCCTATGAGCCGATCAGCATCGAAGCCAAAGGCCTTGACCTCAACGGGGACGGTCGCCCCGCACTGCCAACGCTGACAGTCGGCAACGAAATCGCCGGTATACGTGGCGCCCTCTCAGCGCTGTGCCTGCATCTGGACGACCTGGCCGGCGCCAAAGTGACCATCCGCGAAACCTTCCGCCATTACCTCGATGCCGCCAACTTCCCCGAGGGCAACCCGCAGGCCAGTGACCAGCAGCGGGTGATGAGCTGGTTTATCGAACAGAAAACCGATGAAGACGAGATGCAGCTGGAGTTCCAACTCTCCAGCCCTGCGGACTTGCAGGGCATCAAAGTCCCCACGCAACAAATCACCAGCCTGTGCCGCTGGGCCTGCATGAACCAGTACCGAGGCGAGGCCTGCGCGTACATCGGCACGGCGTTGTTCACCAAGCACGACGAACCCACTGATGACCCCGCACAAGACCGCTGCGCCGGGCGCTGGCGCAGTTGCAAGGTGCGCGGCAACACCGCGCGGTTTGGTGGGGCGCCGGGTTCGAGTTTGATTATTCGGAGGTAGCCATGCGAATCAGCCGCGCCCTGGAGGCGCAGATGCGGCAGCACGCCGAGGCAAGGTATCCGGAAGAGGCGTGTGGGTTGTTGATCCGCACCGGCAGCGGTCGCGTGTATTGGCCGTGTCTCAACGCTGCTGCCAGTGCCTCGGAGCATTTTTTGATCAGCCGCAATGCCTGGTGCGAGGCCGAGGATCAAGGCCAGGTGCTGGCGGTGGTGCATAGCCATAACAACGGCAGTGCTCGGCCCAGTCAGGCGGATCGGGTGAGTTGTGAGTTGCATGAGTTGCCCTGGGCGATTGTGGCTTGGCCGGGTGGCGAGATCGGTTGGCTCAAACCCGAGGGCTACACCGCGCCGCTATTGGGGCGCGACTTCACCCATGGCGTGTTGGATTGCTACACGCTGATTCGCGATTGGTATGCGCGGGAGTGGGGGCTGACCTTGCCTGACTACCCGCGCACCGACCGTTGGTGGGAGGACAAACACGGCCCGAGCCTCTACCAACATCACTTTGCCGAAGCCGGGTTTGTGCAGGTCGACAATCCCCAGCGCGGCGATGTGCTGATCATGGAAATCGGCCGTACCTATCACCCCAACCACGCGGCGATATTTTTAGGCACGGACGGTTCGCTCTCCAGCGAACGGGCGCCCGATTTGGGTGGCAGTGGTCCGTTTTTTATTCATCACCTGTACGGGCGCAGTTCGACCCGCGAGGTGTATGGACCGGATTGGGCGCAGCGCACGCGGTTGATACTGCGACATCGCGAGGCACGCTTATGAGCCAGCGCACGGTGCGGTTGTATGGCGTGCTGCGTAAGCACTTTGGGCGGGACTTTCCGCTGGAGCTGTCCAGCCCCGCCGAGGGCATCAGTGCGTTGTGCTATTTGATGCCGGGCTTTGAGCGCTTTCTGCGGGATGCCGAGTCGCGAGGGTTGGTGTTCTCGGTGTTCGCCGGCCAACGCAATCTGAGCGAGCAGGAATTGCCCCTCAGCACTCGCGACGACAGCGTGATCCGCATCGTGCCGTTGGTGGTTGGCAGTAAAAGTGCGGGGCTGTTCCAGACCATCCTCGGCGTCGCGTTGGTGGCGCTGGGGTATTTCAGCTTCGGCACCACGTCACCTTGGGGCATGGGCCTGATCGCAGCGGGCACCGGCGCGGCTGTCGGCGGTGTGATGCAGATGCTTGCACCGATCCCGAAGCCGGGTCTGGGCCGAGACGAGGAGGGCAATCGCGCCAGCTACGCGTTCGGTGGCGCGGTCACCACCGTCGCGCAGGGTAATCCGTGGCCGGTTTTGTATGGTGAGCGCGAGATTGGCGGCGCGGTGTTGAGTGGCGGCATCTACGCCCAGGATCAGGTCTGACGCGGCCATGGGCAGTTATGTCGTCGGCGCCAAGGCTGGCAGCAGCAAGCCCAATCGTCCCTATATCGCCAGCGACAGCGCACCCTCCATCGCCACCGCGAAACTGTTATACGCCTTTAGCTGGGGCGAAATCGTCGGTCCGGTAGATGGGCTGAAATCCATCAAGCTGGACGGCACGCCTCTCCAAGCTGCCGATGGCACCGTGAATTTCCCTCGGGCGCGTTGGCAGTTCCGCTCGGGCACCTTGAATCAGGATCGCCTGGTTGGCTTCCCCGAAATCAACAACGAGATCGTCATCGGCGTCGAACTGCGCTCCGAGGCGCCTTGGGTGCGTTCGGTCAGCAATGACGAGATCAATGCCGTGCGCTTGCGACTGTCCTGGCCCCAGCTCCAGGCGCAGGACGCCAACGGCAATATCAACGGTTACCGCATCGACTACGCGGTGGATATCGCCACCGATGGCGGCGCTTATTTGCCAGTGCTGACCGCCTTCGTCGCACGCAAAAACACCACCAAATACGAGCGCTCTCATCGCCTGGAATTGCCCTCAGGTAGCGAGTGGACCCTACGCGTCCGCAGGCTGACCCCCAACCAAAACAGCAGCCTGATCGCCGACATGATGCGCGTCGAGTCGATCACCGAAATCATCGACGCCGAACTGACTTACCCCCTCACCGCCGTGGGCGGCATCGAATTCGATGCCGAGCAATTCAACAACGTGCCCAAACTCTCGGCCCTGATGCGCGGCCGCATCCTGCGTGTGCCCAGCAACTACGATCCGGAAACCCACACCTACATCGGCATCTGGGATGGCACCTTCAAACTCGCCTACAGCAACAACCCCGCCTGGGTCTGGTACGACCTGGCGCTGCACTCCTATTACGGCCTCGGCGAGCGGCTCAACGCGGCGATGGTCAACCGCTACGCCTTGTACCGCATCGCCCAGTGGTGCGACCAAATGGTCCCGGACGGCAAGGGCGGTACCGAGCCGCGCTTCACCTGCAACCTCTATCTGCAAACCCAGGAAGAGGCGTACATCGTCCTCGAAGACATCGCCTCGATCTTCCACGGCATGGCCTATTGGGACGGCAGCCAGATGGTGGTCAACGCCGACATGCCGCAAGACCCGGTCTACAACTTTCATCGCGGCAACATCATCAGCCTCAAATACCAGGGCGTGCGCAAACGGGATCGGCATACGCGGGCGATGGTCAGTTGGGACAATCCCGACAACAGCTTTGAGACCGAGCAGGAGCCGGTGTTTGTCGAGGACGGCATCGCGAAGTTCGGGATTCAGGATTTGCCGCTGGGCGCGGTGGGTTGCACCAGTCGCGGGCAGGCGCAGCGGGCGGGGATGTTTGCGTTGGTCAGCGAGCAAACGCAGACACGCCCGGCGACGATGCGTGTTGGCCTGGATGGACAGATACCGCGTCCGGGGCAGTTGATTCGTTTGAGTGATGAGCTGCTGGCGGGGCGCGCCAATGGTGGGCGGGTGTCGGCGGTGGCGGGGCGGGTGGTTACGTTGGATCGGGATGTGGAGATTCCGTCTGGGTCGCGGTTGATTTGCAACTTGCCCAGTGGTGCGTCCGAGTCGCGGTTGATTGCGCGGGTGAACGGGCGTGCGGTGACGGTTGCCGCCGAGTACAGCGAGCTGCTGCTGCCGGAGTGCGGTTGGGTGATCGATGCTGATGACCTGGCGACCCTGCAATTCAAAGTGCTGAGCATCACGCGACCGGAGTGGCAGCAGTTCCAGCTCACGCTGATCCAGCATGAACCGGGCAAATACGATGCAGTGGACTACGCGAGCAAGATCGACCCACCGCCGGTGACCGTGATTCCACCCGGCGTGCAGGCGCCGCCCAGTTCCGTGCTGATCACGCAAAGCATCTCCACACAACAAGGGCTGGCGGTGACCACCATGACCATCGCCTGGCACGCCGCTGAGTATGCGGTGGGCTATGACGTTGAGTGGCGGCGCGGCGCCGGGGATTGGGTACGGATTCCGCGCACCGGAGAACTGTTGGTGGATGTAGTGGGCGTGTACTCCGGCCAGTACCTGGCGCGGGTGCGGGCGGTGAATGTGCTGGATGTCTCCTCCATACCGGCCAGCTCGGTGTTGACCACCATTGAGGGCAAGATCACGCCGCCGCCTTCGGTGGCGTTTTTGCGTACCCAAGACAAGTTGTTTGGGATTGATTTGCAGTGGGGCTTCCCTGCCGGGGCTGAGGATACACAGCGCACAGAGGTTTGGTCCTCGCAGGTGCCCGCGTTTGAAAATGCACAGAAACTTGGCGACTTCGCTTATCCGCAGGCTGCGCATGACTTGCAGGGGCTGGCGGCGGGGGCTCGGTTCTACTTCTGGGCTCGGTTGGTTGATCGCACTGGCAATGTCGGGCCTTGGTATCCCGTTGGCAATGGTCTGGCCGGACAAGCCAGCGCCGAGGCCGGGCCGATTCTGGATTTGATCGCGGGGCAGATTGGCGCCAGCCAGCTGGGTCAGGAGTTGCTGGGTGAGATTGGATTGATCACTGGCGATGGGCCTGGCTCGGTGAACGACCGGCTGGAGAAGACCCGAGAGGAGCTGAAAGAGCTTTTCAGCGAGGTGAGCGATGCCTTGGCGTATGACGAAACCAAGGCCTATTCGGCGGGGGAGATTGTTCGCCTGGGCAGCCGCCTGTTCCAAGCCAGAGAACCGGTGCAAGGCGTGGCCCCACCCGATCCCGATTATTGGCTGGACATCGGCACCGTTGCCGAGACCGCTGATGCACTGGCCTATCAGGTCGAAGCGAACTCCAGCAGCATCGAACAGCAGGGCGAGCAGCTCATCGCCCAAGCCCATCAACTGAATACCGTCGTCGCCTCAGTGGATGATGCGGTGGCTTCGGTGCAGCAGGTCAGCCAAGCCCTGGCCAGCACGGATGACAAGCTCCAGGCCATGTGGGCGGTGAAGATGGAGCTGAACCAGGACGGGCAGTATGTGGCTGCTGGGTTTGGGTTGGGCATCGAGAATACCGAGGCCGGGCTGCAAAGCCAGTTTCTGGTGAGTGCGGATCGGTTTGCCATGGTTAACACCTTGGCGGGTGGGCAGGTATTCACGCCGTTTGTGGTGCAGAACGGGCAGATGTTTATCAATCAGGCGTTCATTGAGAACGGCTCGATTACCAACCTGAAGGTAGCCGCTGCTGCGATTGGCTCCGCGCAGATACAGAACCTGGCAGTCACCAGCGGGCATATTCAGGATCTCGCGGTGGATACGTTGAAGATTGCAGGTCGGGCTGTGACGCTGCCTGTTTCTTACTATGCGGCTGAGATGATGACTATCCGCCCCTCGGGAACGGCGCTTAATTGGCAGCCGGTAACTTCGTTGAGTTATGTCGGTTCTGGAGAGTCAACATTGCTCAATTCAACTATCCAGTTTTCTTCCAATGGAAGCTTCGCACATTGGCGGCTTGTGGTGAATGGTTCAATTTTGACTTCAGGGTTAATGAGTGGTGTTAGCACCACTACAGGCGATCCGCGACCGTTCAATACACATGCGATATCAGTAATAGTCGGTATTGCCGGTACGGTGACAGCTCAGTTGCAATGTACGCCAGCGGCGGGCGGATATTACATTCTTTGGGTTGCAAATCGGGCGATGACGATTCTGGAGGTTAAACGATGAATATCGTTGAATATGATCTATCCGGGAGAATTCTCTCAGTCATTTCGTACCCCAACGCTGATCAGGCAGTGATGGAACTCTATTCCGGTCGATTGTTTCTTGCGCATGAGGCTGTGATCGACCAGTCGAGAGATTACATAGACGATTGCACGCTAGTGGCCAGGCCACCTAGCTCTGTCAGCCTGAACGGGCAGTCGCTTAAGGGGGTGCCCGTGGATGCGTTGATATGGGTTGACGATCAATGCTATTTGGCCGACGGAACCGATGTGGAAATAGGCATAAGCCAGAAAGGTGTTTATCAGATAAAAGTACAAGCGTGGCCGTTTTTAGACTTCGAGACGGTATATGAGAATTGAGCACAAAATAAGTTACAAAAAACTTCGTGCGCAGAATTATCCTCCGATAGAGGATCAGTTGGACATGTTGTGGCACGGAATGCATGAAGGGAAACTGTCTAAAGTTGAACCCTTTTACTCTACGATCAAACGGATAAAAGAAACCTACCCAAAAGACGGGGTGGTGCCATGAATAAAATAATCGTGATCGCTACAGTTCTATTGTTGGCTGCTTGCTCTGGTTGGAGGGAATATGCTGTAAGTAATAACTGTCAGGCGACAGATCAAACGTTGCAGAAGCCTCGTGCCGAGATGTCGAGCATGTCGTATATGGCCATGGGGCGAGACTTTATGACCATCCCAATGAGCCCCTCTACGATTTATGTAAGGTATGAAAGCTACAGGCTTTATCAGTGCGATAACGGACCAATTTGGGGGCCAATGTAACCGTGTGACTCCAGTCGAGGCCGAAAATGAACATCACCGAGAAACAGCTGCAGCAAATCTTCCCCAACGCCCGCGAACAAGCGGGCGTTTTTGTGTCCGTACTGAACGATGCCATGGGGCGTCGAGAGATCAACACCCGACAGCGCCAGGCAGCATTCCTGGCGCAGATTGGCCACGAGTCGGGGCAACTGCGGTATGTGCGGGAGCAGGGGAACGACACGTACCTGAGCCGCTATGATACCGGGGCTTTGGCGAAACTGCTGGGCAACACACCAGAGGCTGACGGTGATGGCCAGCGCTACCGAGGGCGCGGGCTTATCCAGATAACGGGCCGACGTAACTACCTCAGATGCAGCTTGGCGCTGTTTGAAGATCTGCGCCTGCTCAAGCAGCCGGAGTTGCTGGAACAACCTCAATGGGCGGCTGAATCGGCAGCTTGGTATTGGTGGGCGAATGGGTTGAATGCATTGGCTGATCAGGATGATTTTGTTGGCATCACCCGGCGCATTAACGGTGGCACGAATGGTCTGGAGGCGCGTATCGACCTGTGGATCTGGGCAAGGGCGGTTTTGTGCTGAATGCGCGGGGAGTCGTTCTGGTTGTCTTGTTTGTCATCTGCGCCGCTGGCGGGTGGCAAATCCAGACTTGGCGGTACGAACGGAAACTGGCCGAACAAGCACAACTCCACACTGAAACGCTCAAAGAGCTGGCCTTCGCCTCATCATCACAGCATCGCAGCGAATTCGACAAACGCTACGCCCTGGAGCAGCGCCTGCAAGCCAACGACCAAACCCACCAGAGGGCTCTGACCGATGCCAAACAACGCCAAGCACGCCTTATGGATCGCCTGGCTACCGCTGATTTGCGGCTGTCAGTCATCCTCGCCCAGCCGCCCTTTGTCAGAGGTGATGCAGTGCCTGCCGCCACCGGTGCCGGCGGGGTGGTTTATGGAGGAGAGAGAGCCGAACTTGACGGAGCGTTTGCTCAACGAATTGTCAGGATCGCCGAGGAAGGGGATGAGGGACTGATTGCGTTGGCGGGGTGTCAGGCATATGTGCGAGCAACGAGTTATGCCCGCAATACACCTGACAATGTTGTTAGACCGCTTCTTGCGCCTCCTCAAGTTCTTCCTGAGGCTCAAACTCAAGTTGGTGGCGCGTCCACTGCTGCGCAATGACCGGATTCTCTAGAATCTGCTGTTCAAGTCGGATGGTTTCGCGGAACTCATGTGCATCAGCCGCCATGGTCCAATGGGTTTCGACTCCCAGGCTTTCCAGTTCGGCGCGAATCTCCGTCAGCTCCAACCGGAAAAACTCTTTCCGTGGATTAACCTTGTTCATCTGACGACGCAGGAAGTGGCGGTGCAAAGTCTTTTCAAGGCCAGGAGCGTCATCACTGAAGATCATTGCGTGCACGTCAAACTCAAACGGTACGCTGGCATCGCCAAGTTCGCGGATACGGTCCTTGGGCTCCAGGCGCCGGGTCATGCCAATCTTGAACACTTCCTCACCGAAAGATCCAATGTTGGAAATCACATACACGTGGCCGGCTCTGGTCTGCTGGGCCATTGATAGCGCACGCTGGTTCTTTTCCTCGGCAACTTGGAGTTTGCTTTCCAGTTCCCGAAGTTTGGCCTCGTATTCGGCACGTTGAGCATCGTTGGCGGTAGCGACCTGCTGAAGAACCTTGTCCATCGCCTTTTTGATGGTTTCTTCTTCTTTCGCGGCGTCTTTTATTGCGCGTTCAAACTCGCGACGTGCTTTTTCTTCCTCCCGAATTTGTTCGCGCAGTTGCCGTTGCTCTTCGCGTTCCTGGTCTTTCAGCGCTTGTGCGGTGGCTGCCCACTTGAGCTCTTCAAGCCGGGAGGCGAGGTATTCGTCAGTAATCCGAGCGTTTCTAAAGGCTGTGCCGTTATGGTTGACCAGCGCGAAGGCATCCCGGATTTCCTGCTCCAGCTTACCGTGGTTATCAGCTTTGTTCCTTGAGAGGATCGAATCGACTTTGCCGTTAAAGGCATCGATAACAAAACGGATCGCCGTTCCCTTTCGATTGGCTTCAGCATAATCACAGTTTGCGGCCCTACCGGATTTGACCATCGAGCGAGTTGCATCGCGGGCGGCTTTGAGCTTTTTCCCCGCGTCAGTAAAGGCGAACTCTTCGGCTAGGTCATCCAGCAGGTTATAGGTTGGAACGATGTACGCGTCACCATAACCCTCGACAATGTTTTTCATTGCTTTGGCGGTTTCTGCAAATTCCTTGGCTCGGTTCATTGCTGCGTAGGCTTCGCCGGCAATTTCTTCGGCTCGCTTGTTGGCCAACTCGATAATCCGGTCAGCAGCCAACCTGGCTTGCTCCAGCTTCTCTTCGGATTGCTCGATTCTGGTTTTTGCAGCGAGATTGGCGCTTTGGCGTTCCTGGGCGGCGTCTTGTTTGGCTTTAGCCAACTCAAGTTCCGCTTCGAAAATGAGCTTTTTAGCCCATTCTTCCGCGTCGATGATGCTTTGATATTTCGATAGAGCAGCAACACGGCTTAGCAGGTCGAGGTTTTCCTGTTGCTGCCGGGCGATTACTTCTTCCCGTTGACGCAGGTCTCCTGTCAGCTTGGCAATAATCTTTGCGGCTTTGAATCGAAGAGTCAAAAGCGCAAGGATGCAAGCGGCAGCAATGATGAGCAGTAGCTCCATGTGATCCCTCACAGATGGTCTGATTGAATATTGGAGCTGGACGCTATCCTTTAGCCACTACTGTGTCCACACACATTCTGATTCAGATTTTTTCTCTGTTGAGATTTGTGCCAGTTAGAGCTGGGCACGAAATGTAAGGAGAGCGATCAATCCGGATGCAGCAACATCCCGACTGACCGCCAAACCCGCAGACCAAGCCTGCAAGTCCAGCCAAGGCTCCCCGCTTTGCGCGCAAAGCACAGCGAGCCTAGCACCTGTTTCTGCACACAGAGAAGGCTTGCACATGACGACTCCCATCATCCCCTGGATGGGCGGCAAACGCCGCCTGGCCGACCGCCTCATCCCACTGTTCCCACCCCACGAGTGCTACGTCGAAGTCTTCGCTGGCAGCGCTGCCTTGTTCTTCCTACGCCCCCAACCCGCACCTGTTGAAGTCCTCAACGACATCAACGGCGATCTCGTGTGCCTGTACCGCGTCGTACAGAACCACCTGGAAGAATTCGTCCGCCAATTCAAATGGGCGCTCAGCTCCCGGCAGGTATTCGAATGGCAAAAGATGACCCGCCCGGAAACCCTCACCGATATCCAACGTGCGGCCCGATTCTTCTACCTCCAACACCATGCCTTCGCTGCCAAAGTCTCCGGCCAGACCTTCGGTACGGCAACGACAGCGCCACCGATCAACCTGCTACGAATCGAAGAAAACCTTTCCGCCGCATGGCAGCGGCTCGCCGGAACCTATGTGGAAAATCTGCCATGGCTCGACTGCGCTCAGCGCTACGACCGGCCACACACCTTCCACTACATGGACCCACCGTATTGGCAGGTCGCAGGCTACGGTGTGGAGTTTTCCTTTGATCAATACGAACAGATGGCCGAATTTATGCGTCGCTGCGAGGGGAGGGTGATGGTCAGTATCAACGACCACCCGGATATCCGGCGGGTGTTTGATGGCTTTCACTTTGAGACTCTGGATGTTCGATACACCTCAGCTAACCAGCGCCAAGCGACGACAGAACCGACCGGTGAGCTGGTGATCATGAACTGGGAGCCTGAGGTACTGGGCGGATTGTTTTGAACCAAGCACAAATCGGATAGCCGCTCTTTAGCGAGACGGCTACCCGGGTTGGATTGCTGTTAGCTCGCAGATGGGCTCTCTCGTTCCAGTACCATTTCGATCAGTAGTCGAGCGTCCTCAATCAGTTGAACGGCACCGAAGGCTTGCTGGCGCGGTACCTCATCCAGATTGAAAACGCATTCGTAGGCGATCGCGGTGGCTGATTGGAGAAACTCACTGGCGTGAACGAGCGCTTTTTCGGTGGTGATATCCGAGCGGACGTTGAAAAGGCCCTGTGAGGTATCTGCGATGTTGTCGTTGGTGTTCATAGGCAAACCTCCCGTTGCGGGTGGCGGTTTTTATCACGTGCGGATGGGGATTTCCGTCGACTCAATAAGCTGACGGAAAATTCCGATATGTGTAACAGACTATTGATTAGACGTAGTGGGCGGTGCCCTGGCGCGAAAGGGGGATAAGTCATCTCCATACCCTCGGACAGTGATAACCCTGTCACCCGCCGTTCTGACACGGAATGGGTGGCAGACCGTACGGGGGTCAGAAAACCGGCGTCCGAGGGAACCGGCCAGGCCGAAGCCTGCCCCGCACGGCCCGCCATAGCAATGCAGCGGCAAGATGCTGAGGCACCTGGCTGCTAGAGAAGGGCGTTACCGCGCTTCGGACGTTCGGGGTTCTGACTCCCGGCTGCAATAGTTTACTGCAGCGGATTTAGCGTACCGTCGCGGAACGCTCCCATCAAGGGGGAGAATGGCTCCTCTAAGTACCGGCACTAGTTTTTAACGCTGACGTTGATTACATCGTAGAGAGGGGGGCAAAGGTGAATACTGGAATTCCTAAAAGCTTGACCTCGATCAGAGCTCATAGTGTTTGCTCTCTGCGATATTAAAATGGCATCATGACACTGGTAACGTACCGCTGTTTTCTCAGCTGAACCAAAAAACTGATTAATCAAATTATAAGTTTTGGAGTGACGTGCTCGCATGGAAGAAGTATGCAGTGTGACTGACGTATTTGGATTGCGTCGAGATGTCCTTTCTTATGTTGAACGTGATCATGTAGATAAGTTGTTTAAGATCGCACTTCAAACAGATAAACAAATACTTGTATATGGTGCTTCGAAGCAGGGCAAGACTGCCTTAGTAAATAAGCACTGTCCGCCAGAGCAAACAATAACTTATCAACTTACTCCTGAGACGCAACTCGTTGATATTTATCAGTATGTCCTAAGGGAGGCGGGGGTTCTAATACGTACCGAATATACCGAGGGTGAGGGCGGTAGTGCATCGATTAGTGTGAAGGCTAAAATCAAGGCTACATTTGCGATATTTGCAAGTGGTGAGGCGGCTTTAGATGGTGGGGCAGGGCTGAATTATTCTCAAACAAGCAGAAGTCAAGAGTTGCCATTTAATATTGAGCAGCCTCAGCAAGTGTCAAGTCTTTTAAAGAAAGTTAAGAATAAAAAAATAATAGTGCTCGATAATTTTCATTATTTAACGCTAGAAACCCAGAAAGCATTTTCATTTGATTTGAGAGCTTTTCAAGAGTTGGGCGTTAGATTTATAATTTTGGGTGTTTGGCGCGAGCGGAATAGGATGCTCCAATTTAACGGTGATCTCCTAGATCGAGTCAAAGAAATTCCTGTTGAGCCTTGGAGTCACACTGACTTTGAACGCATTCTAGCAAAAGGAGAGTCTTTGCTGAATCTAGAGTTCTCGAAAGAAATTGCTAGTGATTGTTGTGAGCTTTCATTTTCGAGTGTTGGTGTGTTCCAAGACTTGCTTCAAGGCGTATGCTTAGCTGCGGGCATATATTCGAAGTTAGAAAAAAAGGTAGTTGTCGATCAAAGTTCAGCTCTAAGATTAATTGTGCATGAGAAGGCGGAAAGTTACGGAGATAGGCACAAGCGATCCTTTGAGTCTATCGCATCATGCACCAAACAGTCCGGGGGGATGGAGAGATATTACTATACAATAATAGATATTATTTTGGAGGGAGGGTTTGCAGCAATTGAAAACGGAATAACGCATGATGCAGTATTTGATAAGATTGTGAGTCGCTCGCAGGGAAAGGCACCAGGAAAGGTGATGATAAGAAATGCTTTAGGGCAGCTGCATAAAATACAGTCTGAAAAGTCGATCACTCCGCCAATTCTGTATTTTGATGAAAACACAGATACATTAAGTATTTCTGACTCAACCTTATATTTCTTTTTGAAAAACTCTAATTTGAAAGAGTTCAGAACTAGGCTGAAGTCTTCTTATGGTGGGAAAATTTAAAGAAAGTTAGTTTAGGTAATGGCTGACAGTTGCTAAGATTTTTTGTAGACGCTGTCAGTGTTTTCTTGTTTGTAGGCTGAGCATGCAGTCTTGGTTTACCATTCATAACGAAAGACTAGTGATGTTGTGAAGGTTAGTGCTTAGCTAAATAATTTTTCATTTTGATTGTGGTGTAACAAAGTGGCGAAGGTCACTAAGTCTGTCTATGCTCTGATATTATTGTTGAATAGTAGAGAGCTTGTAAAAGGGGCGGCCAAGAACTGTGTTAGTAAATGCGTGCCGCTGCTCGAAAACTACTAGTAATGGACTTTCGATTTGCTTCTGCATCTTAATGTAAGTGTCATGGATGTGGAAACTAAGTCGGCGAGTCTTCGCTTGGAGGATTGTAATTAAAGGGAAAGCAATAAGGATGCGCGTGTTACGGCAATTTTTAATTTTTTGGAGGAAGAAGCTGAAAAGTGATTGATGCCCTAATGAGGGCATCAAAAATAATTTTATTTACAAGAAGCAAGCACTTCGAGCTATGTAATTGATTAGGGGTAAATCGCTTGTTGTTCGCGCCTATGAGCACGCGGAGGCTTCGCAGCCTGAAGGTGAATCACCTTTTTTTATTGCTTCTTCAGGGAAAAGAGCCGGAGGGATACGGGGTAGACCTGGACGTTGGCCATATGCTGCATATCGCTGGAATAGTCTTGTACTGAACGGGGCTAGTAATCGACCTATTCGCTCAGGCTGTATTGTATTCCATTGTTTTATTTTTAAATCGTTAAAATTAAAAGAAATTGTTCTGCCTTCGTACATTGCAAAAATTGTCGCCTGGTTATCCCTCTCAGGTAGATTTCCTAGTAAATTGCTCACACCGTCCAGCGGGTTTTGAATTTCACGACCTTTAAGTAAATATAATTCTGGATTGCTCGTCTTTCCTTTGCGAATAACTAAGTCGCATTCCGCTCTTACATTTACGTAATAAGTCGGGCTTCCAGTTTGGTTTTGTACTAAAAATACGTCGCCTGGCACCGGTCTCGATGGCTCAATTCGCTCATTTCTAACAAAGCGCTCACCTTCTAGTACTTTCATTATTGCAGAGGTGTATTGCTCTGGATTAGTCTTTTGTGCGTCAGTGGCTAACTGTTCAAATCCAGCTAAGTCTATGTTAAGGGGCTTCATTCTAGAGGTTACTAGGCGAGTGATTAAGCGCCCAAGTTCTTCTGACGGATCTATTCCGTCAGCAGCAAATGTCTGCCATAGGATTACAGGCCAGAATCGACTGCGATCATGAAAGTCTACAAAGAGTGCGTTAAGTGCTTCAAGATGATTTTTTTCCCAATTCTTTAATGCTATAACGGATGGTACTTCTTGCGCCCAATCGTTTAGTATTTTATAAACTTGGTCGCCTACATCTGATTTGTTTTTTACTAGTATGTGTGATTCTTGTGCATTGCAATATAGTTCTTGATGTAGCTGTAGCACAGCTTCTACCTCAGCTACACTATCGTTTGTGAATATGAAAACTGGCGCATGTCGGTGCTGTGCGAGTCTCTTCAGAAAGTCAATGTTAAGATCCGCTTGGCTATTTTTCAAACCAGCCGGCATGTTAATCCCTAACATCGTAGTTGAGCTGGTGGGTGGCTCCCCTAGTGCATTAGCTACCGCCGTTCCCGATAAATCCCAATCCATAATGAAAAAGGCGGCATTAGCAAAATTGCCTAAGTCAACATCTTCATTTGGAAGGGCGTCAAGTGTGATGACATGTCCGCCACCATCTCTAATCGATTTTACAATTGTAGTTATTTTGTCTCCACCAACATGCACCATATCGTCGATGACCACAGCGACGCCTTTGAAAAGGCCTTGATCAATATAATTCATTAGTTTTCGTCCTTGATAAAGGTTACTGCTATGTTCGCGCCGCCTAAGATGGAATCGGACCGTTCCGCTATATCGATTGTATAATCTTGCCGCTCAAGGAGTTGCTTGGCAATATAGAGACCCAATCCTCTGCCATCTTCACCTTTTCCAGAATAAAAAGGTTCAAAGATATAAGGGATGTCCTCTTGCCTAAAGCCAGGGCCGCTATCTGCAAATATTAATTGGCCATTTGTTCCATCAAGTAGTACCTCAATTTTTCTAGGGTGATTAGTACCTTGCAGCCAGTAGACGGCGTTGTCAAATAGGTTAAGGAATAGTTGTAAAAGCACTGCCTCAGTGGTTTTTGCTACTAAAGGTGATCCAGTGTTTTCTATAGAGAACTCTATTTTTTCTTTGTTTAGCGTAGTTGAATATATTTTATAAACTTTTTCTAGCGTGTCTTCAATTCTTATGGATTTTTTTCTTTGCTTGCTAGATCCAAATAGTTGTTGCATGTCTTTCATTTGCATTTCTACGAATGAGAGAAGTCCACGAATGGAGCTTAACTCGCGCTGCAAAAACTCAGGGTCCAATATGTCGCCACGATTGGCCTGTTTTAGAAGTGCATCTAGAGCAGACGTCGATCTGGCCATTGCTAGCATCAGGTCGTGTGATGCGGCCTCTACGGACAGCCCGACACCTGCAAGATGTTCTGTTGTTTCCGCACGTTGAACAAGATATCGCTTTTCAGCTTTATACTGTCTATTCGCTTCGCTGATTTTTTTCTGAGCATCTATTTTACTGCCATTTTCTATTGCTTGAGATGCCTCATCAAAAGATTTTTGTACAGCTTCTTTTTTGAAAGTGTCTACATCATCTTTTTTCTTTTTTTGTATTAGATGAGTTCCATACGGGGTTTTCCTTACCCAAGCAAGAAAAATCTGTAGTAGCGCTCTAAAGTCGTCGGTTGCGTTTCCTACATCAACCAGGCCTTCTCGACTTGTTTTGTCCTGAAGATGCGGGTTGCCAGACTGTGAGATGTTTACATATCCTACAACTTGGTCATTGCTAAGAAATTCGCTAGCTCTGACTGTACCTCGACGAACGTCAATCAACAGCCAGTCATCATCAGGATCGCCGTAGGGATATACTCGAATACCATCACGATAAAGATAGATTCGATGTTCTTTGATAAGTTTTCGGTCTTGGTCATCAAGTTCGAATTTTGCTGCAGCATCAGGGCTAAAGTCAAATACGTAAAATTTGAACTTGAATGAGCCAGACTCCGTTCCTCTACTTTCTAAAATCTCCCCATTCTTACCGAAATGATCTCTAAATACTTTTAGACCCGTTATCCGTGCGTCACTCAAAGATATCGTGTCCCGCCTGCCATTGAGTGCGAAGTCAAAGCATCGTTGTTCTTGTACGTAGGACCCCTCGATGTTTAGGACTGTTCGGCTCTCTAGCAGTTCACCAAGCCGATCTTTTCGCTGCTCGGCAAATGGTTCAAATTCATTACCTCTGTATATGAATACTTCAAACTTGTCGTCTCTTTTTCCAGATTCCGTTGCTTCGATTTCTTCTTCGGATGATTTAAAATCAAAAATTGACTGTAGTCGAGCCAAGTCTTCATAAACTTTGGCAACTTTACCTTTCGACCAAATCCCTGGTAAATGGGAGATTTCAATCTTTGTTCCATAGGGGCGGCGCTTGACTACTGTTGCACCCATTCGAATCGCTTTAGGAATTATTATTTCTGCGGGAGAATTTTCTCGGAGAGTCAAAGCTAGATCGTCAAGGAATAGAGCCTTGTCGTTCGCATCAATGAAATCGTTTTCAAATTTTGACACATCAAGGCCGAGAATGAATTCAGAATCGTTTCCTATGGCTCGAGTAGTAATGGATACTTTTTTGCCAATTTTTAGCAAAGCAAATCGACCGATTCCTTTCTCCCCTTGAATAATCCGGCCTCGCTTTGTCGTTGCTGTAGTCTTCTTTCCGACCAATTTGACGGGAGTAGCAGGATTTGCCCAATGATTGACTATGACGTCATAGGTCATTCCTCGACCATTATCCTCAATGATTATTTTTGAATCTGAGGAAGCTTGAAAGTCTGAGCTAAAACCTTCGAATGTGACCTTTACCCACGTTGCATCTGCATCGTATGCATTTTTAATCAGCTCAACTAGAGCTACCCTCTCGTTTTTAATTAACTGATCGCCCAGCATTGTAAGTAGTCGAGCGTATGGGCGGATTTTTAAAGTGGTAGGCTTAAATTTTGTCATGGTTGGGCTATGATAATGAATTCGTTAGAGTAAGTTTGTTTGTCGGTTATGATTTTACTGAATCGGCCTGTACCGTCCCGGTAGGGGGTAGAACATTTGTTCGTAATTCGTCTTTTGGCGACGTTGATGCTCTTGTATCCAGCATTGAGCAGTGATTCGGTAAAGTGTGAAGCATTGTCAATTTCTACTCCGTGATATCGAGTATTGCCTATAATGAACACGGCTAGTCCATTGGGAGATAATATTTCTTTACTGCGACTAGCTACTAGTTGCATGTCTATGTAATAGTTGGCTACTGCTTGGGATGCTCTGCGATCTTTGTTGAATAATGAAAAAACAATTTGTGTGCCAATAGCATTTAGATTTTTTATTTCTCTTTTTAGGTTGATATTGTGCTGTTTACTTCCAATTGATCCAGCTCTTAAATCTCGGTGGTCGGAAGCGAATCCTAACCACATAGAAGAAAGTTGATGTATGTCTGCATATTCGTACGAGGTGACGTATGGTGGGCTGGTAATTATCAGGTCAACGGTGTTTCTTGGGACTTCTACCTCAAGGATGTTTCCTAAGGTGATTTTTGATTTATTTTGAGGTTGTTTTGTTGTTTGATTAAAAGCGGTTGTGAATTTTTTATATTGTGTGATGAACGCTTTTAGAGTTTCTATTGGCTTTTTGTTGAGATCTAGGGTGGGTTTTATAGAGCGTTGTTTCCACTGAGAGCAAGGCTTTAGAATTGCGGAGAATAAGCAGTGGTATACTTCTCTATATTTTGTGTTGTTAGGAGTGTTCTGGTTAATGCAGTTTAGTAGCTTTGAAAGTGATGTGAGGTTTTTTGGGGAGTACCATCTTTTTAAATTTTCTTGTGCGTTTACCGGCAGCGCATTGAGCTCAGAGGTCTGTTCAAAGGACGATATTATTTTTGAGAAATAATATTCAAGAATTAGAGGGTTGAAATCGTTGCTTTTAGTTTTCGCGATGAGAGTTGCTACTGGGTTGATATCGCACCCCCAAAAGTCGAGCCTCTCTCTACGAGCTTCATATGCGACCGTGCCGCACCCACAAAAGATGTCTGCAATCAACCTAGGTCTTTTCCCAACTTTCCTCATATATTCGAGTGCGCGGCCCGTTAAAAAAGCTGGAAATTTGGCGGGGTAAGAATGAATCTTATGGATTTTCGGCTCTGTTACCTCAGGGACATCCCACAAGGGATTATGGGGGGCGTTCATCAGTCGAAATCGCTTGATATGATCTACATCCGTGATAGTTAAAAACTTTTCGTCCATGTTGCCTCCGCGGCACGTGGTTCAGGTAACCACCTTCGGGCATGATGCCGTTATGATATCGTTTTTCGCAATACACTGGCAGGCACTGCCAGTCTCATGGGCTCTTAGATCAACTTCGGTGAAATAAGTCAAGCGTTTTTAGGGTTTTTTGACTTTAAGTCTTCCGTTTTGTCTTTTTGACTGCGTCCTCGATTGGTATCCTGTACCTTACGCTTCGAAATTTACGTTCTTCATGTAGCTATTTTTAACCCTGTTTTGGGTTTTTGGCTGGAAGCCCTAGTCGCATTGATCTTCCGTTATTTTTATCTTATTTTTGGGCAACATAGATGCAGATTCGAAATGTACATCCTTTTCCCGCGCGCATGGCTCCAGAGCTAGCTCTGAATTCCTTGCAGGCTTTGGCAAAGGGGAGCACGATTTTGGACCCTATGTCAGGCTCGGGCACTGTCTTACGCCAAGCTGCTGAGCTTGGTCATCATGCTGTTGGTTTCGATATGGACCCGCTTGCGGTACTGATGAGCAAGGTTTGGACCGCTCCAGTAGATAAGGCAGATGTGGAGCAGGAGATGCTTGCCGTTCTTAAAGATGCCTCTCTGCTGGACCCCGAAAGCTGTGTCCTTCCATGGCAAGATGAAGAAACACTACGTTTTATTTCTTATTGGTTCGATACGCCTCAACAACATGCTTTGTCCGCGCTTGCATTTGCACTGAATGTACGACGAAGCCGGGTCGGAAGCGTTAAGTCTGAAGCTGTTTTGAATGTTCTCCAAGTTGCTTTAAGCCGTATAATCGTTACAAAGGAGCAGGCCGCGTCTTTAGCTCGTGACACTTCTCACAGTAGGCCTCACAGGGTTTCTCTGAAATCCACCTATGATGTATTTTCTAATTTTTCGAAGTCGGTTCAGCAATTAGTTCGGCGTCTCGACTCTCAGCCAAATCAGATTGTATCGGTAAATGTTGGCGATGCGCGGGCAATCAAACTTAATGATTGTAGCGTGGACGCAGTTGTTACCTCGCCGCCATATCTCAATGCGATTGATTATATGCGTGGGCATCGAATGTCACTGGTTTGGTTAGGGCACTCTATTAGTGAGTTGCGATCAATTCGTTCTAATTCTGTCGGAGCTGAGCGTGCCGCAGACAAGCAAACTGATACTCGAAGTGATGAAGTTGTAAAGGCTATGTGTGATGTGGATTTATTGCTTCGTCGTCACCAAATGATGATTCACCGATACGCAATTGATTTGATTGAAATGTTGGGTGAGGTTTCTAGAGTTTTAAAGGTGGGAGCGCATGCTACCTATGTAGTTGGCAACTCTTGCCTTAAAGAGTCTTTTATCCGGAACTCTGATGGTGTGGGCAGGGCTGGTGAAGTTGCTGGACTGATTTTAATCAATAGCGTAGAGCGTGAGTTGCCTATGGGGAGCAGGTATCTACCTATGACTATTAACGGTTCTCTGTCTAAGAGGATGCGCACTGAAACTGTTCTGACCTTCAAGAAGGTCTAGCTTCATATAATGTGCATTATTTCGGGCGGAGTGCGTTGCGTCATTGTGAGATAGCTTGAGAGCATTCAAGTTAATACTCTTCGGGTATCACTTTGGGGTAAACCTCAGCCCTACACAGGCTTTCCCATGCCATGCAGAATAGATGGACTGAAGCTGCCTTGGGGGCCGCTCCAAAGCGTTCGAATCCCTATCCATGTCAGGTAGCTATGTTTTCCTTGGAAAGCTTAATAGGGTCTTTCCATTCGATTTCGAAATTCACTCGTCCTCTCAGCTAAGCTCCCTGCTTCCAATGCTTCAAGATAATCCGCATACCACTGCACCATCCTCTGCCGCTGCGGCAGAAATACCGCCTTGTCATACACCCCCTTCAACCCCGGCTTCTTATGCGCCAGGTGCATATCCCGCCAATCCTCCGGCCACCCATGCTCCGAGAGCAACGTGTCGCACGTATGCCGACTCCCATGCCCAGTCATACGCCTTTTATAACCAATCAACGCAAAGCACTTATTAATCGACCCGTCAGAAATCACCGGCACCTTTTCCCCACTGGACGGAAACAGGTACCGCGAACAACCGGTCCGCTTCTGCAGCTCCCTGAGTAGTTCAACCGCCTGAGTAGGCAACGGCACCAGATGATCCCGCTTCATCTTCATCTTCGCCCCAGGAACGCTCCACAATCCGTTATCCAAGTCGAACTCCGCCCATTCCGCCCAGCGCACCATCCCCGGCCGTGACGCAGTCCACACAGTCAGCCAAGCCGCCGTTTTCACAATGGCGCCGCTGTCTGACGCACGCAGCGCCTTGAGAAAGTCTGGCAGCTCCTCTTCTAACAAATGCGGATACTGATTCTCCGGCGGCGCCTTCTCGGCAATGGCAAGCAGATTGCTGGCAGGATTGTTTTCAGTCATACCCTTAGCGATGGCCAGCGCAAATATCTGATTCACCCACACCCGCACCTTTTCCGAAGTGTTATGCGCCCCACGTTTCTCGATGCGCGCTTGCAGGTTGGCGCAGTCACCACGGGTGATGTGATCAAGCGGTTTATGCCCAAGGGCAGGAAGGATGTCGTTCTTCAACGCGCCGTTAATGCCTTTGAGGGTTTTCTCAGCGCGACCATCTTTGATTTTCTTTTCCAGCCACAAATCAGCCGCCACTTTGAACGTATTGGCCTCCGCGACGGCCTGTGCCGCTTTCAGGGCAGCTTTGTGCGTAATGGGGTCTACGCCATCAGCATTAAGCTTCAGCGCAGCACGCGCCTTTTCTCGGGCGTATTTGGCGCTGACATCAGGATAGGTGCCCAACCCATGCCAGCCCCATTTCCCATTGGGCTTTTTGTACCGCAGCACCCAGCGCTTATGACCAGCACTGGTCACAAGGAAGTAGAGGCGGTCAGCCCCGTAGTTTTGGTAGTAGTCCTTCGCCTCAGGCTCCAATGCAGCCAACACCGTATCGGCCAAAGGCAGGCGCTTGATATCAGTACGTTTCATGGCGTTTGTATAGCGTGGTTCGATCTAACTCCACTATACAAACCGCTATACAAAAAATTCCAGACTGAAAAGACAAACGGCGGAGTGCGAGGGAACGTATGGAATCGCTGAAAGCCCCGTATTGACTGGGCTGGTCGCTGATGTGGAAATTTGGGGGATGATGCGGAAAAACGAGGGAAAAGCAGAAGTGGAGCGGGTAGAGGGAATCGAACCCTCGTCGGAAGCTTGGGAAGCTACTGTTCTACCATTAAACTATACCCGCTCAGAGCGGCTGACTTTGTACCAGATGTTCGCAGGGATTTGAAGTTTTTCTTCAAAAATGTGTGGGTTACGTGCCTCACGCACGCTTGTGTTGGAGCTGGCTTGCCTGCGATAGCTTCACTTTGGTATGCCTGCCACACCGAGGTGCCTGCATCGCGGGCAAGCCCGGCTCCCACATAAGCGGGCGTTTGCCGGGTTGTTCATTTCAAATCGCAAATGCATGCTGTGTCTGGCCCTGGTGGTAGCGTAATCGGCTGATTTGCCGCTCTGGTCTCAGAAACCCCACCACTGCCTCGCGAGTATCCCGGCACGCCGCTTTGTGTTCCATGTCCAAAAAGTGCCCCGTGGCCTGTACGGTGCTGAAGCTGCTTTTGGCCACGTGCTGGCCAAACAGCTTGGCATCCTGGGCGCTGGTGTATTCGTCCCATTCGCCGTTCAAGAACAACACCGGTATATCAATCTGCTTGGCGGCCTTGAGGTAGCACAAACGGTCGCTGTTAAGCACTTGGCTGATATGGAAGTGCATCTGCCCATATTCATGCTCGGCCAGGCTGCTCACATGTTTGTAGTTGAAGCGCTTGAACAGCGACGGCAAGTGCTTGCCGATGGTGCTGTTGACCAGGTGGCCGACGCGGTCGCGGTCGAGGTTGCCGAGGTAGTCGACGCCACGTTCCAGGTAGTCGCGCATCGGTGCATTGATCACCGGTGAGAACGAACTGATCACAGCCTTCTCCACGCGCCGTGGGCGGTGGGCGAGGGCGACCAGGGTGGCGGCGCCGCCCCAGGAGAATGACAGTACATGTTCGGCGGCGAAGTGGTCGATGAGTTCCAGGAGGATCTGGCCCTCGACTTCCTTCGTCAGCATTTTCTCGTGGCGGTTATGTATTTTTGACCGGCCCGCGTAAGGCTGATCGTACAAGACCACATTGAACTGTGGGTGCAGGCTTTTGACGGTCTGGGCGAAGGATGCCGTGGTGGCCATGGAGCCATTGACCAGGATGATGGTCTTTTCAGCCTTCTCCGCGCGATAGAACTCCGTGTAAACCCGATACTGACCCTGTATATCCAACACAGCGATTTCTGGCCTCATGTCGTAAGACTCCTGGCAAGCGGGTAGTGCGCGCAGATAACGGTGCGCGCGGATAACTCTGCACGAGCTTTGTGACAGGTAGGCATACGCCTGAAAGGAAGGCCCATGTCGATCCGGTGAAGGCTGGCCGACGGGTGTTGTTATGGCGGGCATTTTGCCGAAGGTGCCCGCAGATCAAGCCTTGCGGACGGGCAAAGTGTTTCTTGGAGGTATAGGCGACTCGCCAGTCATAATTTGGCTGGTGATTTTGATTCAAGCAGCAGAGATGCCACCTCGCAAGGCGACAAAGCGGTTTTTTGCCATCACCGGCCGAACGGTCGTCAGACCTGTCGGATTTCGTCGTCAGTCAGCGCCCGGTATTCGCCCGGTGCCAGGTTCGCATCTAGGACCAGCGCGCCCATTTGCTCACGATGCAGGCCGATCACCTTGTTGTCGAAATGCCCGAACATGCGTTTTACCTGGTGATAACGCCCTTCGATGATGCCCAGTCGTGCAGTGGTCGGCCCCAGCAATTGCAGATCGGCGGGTTGGGTGGTGAGGTCTTCGAATGCGAAATACAGGCCTTGCGCAAAGGTGGCCGCGTACTCGGGGCCAATCACATGTTCTGTCTCAACCAGGTAAATCTTGGGCAACTTGGTCTGCGGTTGCGTCAGGCGCCGCGACCACTGGCCATCATTGGTGATCAGCATCAGGCCGGTGGTATTGAAATCCAGGCGACCAGCGATATGCAGTTGGTCTTTGTCCGGCTCATCCAGCAGGTCGAGCACAGTGGGGTGCTGCGGGTCCGACGTGGCGCTTACACATCCCTTGGGTTTATGCAGCATGAAGTACCGCGCCAGCTTGCCGGCCTGCAGCACCTCATCATCAACGCGCACTTGGCTGAATTCGCGTACTTCATGGTGAGGGTCGCTGACCGTCATGCCATCCACCTTCACCCGTCGCTCAACCAGCAACAGGCGCACTTGTTTGCGATTGAACCGAGGGAGGTTGCTGAGGAAGCGGTCAACGCGCATTTTGATTTTTCAACTGCTCGTCAACCTTGGCGCAACGCGGGCACAGGCAAGCAGTGTTGCGCAGTTCGTCGGGCAGCGCTTCAAGCACTGCCGGGTCGATGGTGACGCTGTAGCACCAGCAGGCTTGATCGGCAGTGCGCGGGTCGGCCAAGGAACAGTCGTTGCGGGCACCGCAGGCGGGGCAGAGGGTTGGCGTGGTCATCGGTCAATTCAGGCTTGAAGGTGCAAGGCCCGGGTGAGCCCCGGTCTGCCTTGCACGATACAGCGCAGCTGCGACGCAGGCTACTTACAGCTGGAACTTGCTCACCAGCACATTGAACGAGGTGGCCAGGCGCGACAGGTCTTGGCTGGAGGCGTTGGTCTGGTGCGCACCGGCGGCGGTCTGGGTGGACAGGTCCTGGATGTTCAGCAGGTTGCGGTCCACTTCACGGGCCACCTGGGCCTGTTCTTCGGAGGCCGAGGCGATCACCAGGTTGCGCTCGTTGATCTTCGCCACGCTGGCGGTGATGCGCTCTAGCGCTTCACCGGCATTCTGCGCCAGGCCCTGGGTGTTGTTGGCCCAGGTCAGGCTTTTGTTCATGGCGGCCACGGCATCATCGGCGCCGACTTGTACTTCGCCGATCATCTTCTCGATGTCCACCGTGGAGGTCTGGGTGCGATGGGCCAGGGCCCTTACTTCGTCGGCCACCACGGCAAAACCGCGACCTTGCTCACCGGCCCGTGCGGCTTCGATGGCGGCGTTGAGGGCCAGCAGGTTGGTCTGGTCGGCGATGCCACGGATCACATCGATCACCTTGCCGATCTCACGGACCTGGCCGGCGAGGTCGGCGACCGACTGCGTCGAATCGTTGATCTCGCCCACCATGGAACGCATGCCGGACACGGCCTGTTCCACTTGCTGGCGGCCGTCCTCGGCTTCGGTGGTGGCCTGGCGTGAGGCTTCGGAGGTGGAGACGGCGTTGCTGGCCACTTCATCGACCGCCGCTGTCATCTGGTTGACGGCGGTGGCGGCTTGTTGGATTTCGTCGTTCTGGCGGGTCAGGCCACGGCTGCTTTCATCCGTGACCGCGCTGAGTTCTTCGGCGGCCGAGGCGAGTTGGTCGGAGGCGTTGGCGATTTCCACCAGGGTGCTTTTCAAACCGCCCTGCATATCCGCCAGCGCCAGCAGCAGGTGCCCGGCTTCATCGGTACGGTTGGTGACGATGGCTTGGGTCAAGTCGCCCTTGGCAATGCGCTGGGCGCTCTCCACCGCTTGGGCGATGGGGCGGGTGATCAGGCGGGTGATCAACACACCGATTATGATCGCGATGATAAAGGCCAGCACGATGCCGCTGATCATCCAGGCGAACGCGCTGCTGCGCAGGTTATCGGCGGCGATGGCGCCCTCTTGGATCTGGCGGTTGTTGGAGTCGATCATCACGCGGATCAGCTCGCGGGCCTGGCGGAACAATTCGTTGTTGGTGGAGTTGAGTTGGCTGCGGGCTTGTTCGACCTGGCCGCCGTCGAGCATCGCGATGACACGCTCGGAGTTGCTGATGTAGGTGGGCCAGATCAGGTCGAGCTTGTCGCCGGCCGCCCGTTCGTGGTCTTCCAGGGGCGTCGCGCGGTAGGTGGCGTAGGCCGCCTGGCTGCGCTTGAGTTCGTTGCTGATGTCTTGGCGCACGCGGTCGCGGTCTTGCGCGGCGACGTCGCCTTTGCTGGCATCCATCAAGCGGTACAGGCCACGGTTGTGGGCAACCAGGCCGTTGAGGGTGGCGGCCGTATTACTGACGGAAACCAGGTTGTTGGAGAAGGTCAGTTCCAGGGCCGTGGCAAGCCGCGCGACCCCTTTGATACCCAGCAGGCCAACCCCGAGGGTGACCAGTGCACACATAAGAAACGAAAGCAGCAGCTTGGTGGCGATTTTCATGGCTCGAATCCGGCGATGTTAGCGAAGGACGCACGCTAGAGCCTCCCTGGCCTGGTGCAGTGTCATTGTGACATCATCGCAACCGGCAAAGTTTCGAGCCACATAAATTTACTGAATCGATAAAGCTTCTTGATAGGCACACCCTATCCAGGCGTGGCTTTATGGGGCTGTGTCCGTTCATCTACATAGATGTATCAAGCTGTTACTGAAACGCACCAGATTCGGTTTTTGCTGTCAGATGTTTCGTCATTTGGTGAAAGCTGAATGCCGCCCCCCAGCGTCGCTGGTGGTGCTCTTTCGCGGTCCAGGAGGCCGCCATGTATCGACGACTGCTGCTCAGCGCTTTACTCGGTCTAACCCTTTCGGCTTGTGTGCCCTACTACGATGGAGGCCAGAGCTACTATCGATCCGAGGTCTACACCTCACCGGCGCCGGTGTACTACTACGGCGGTGGCACGGCGTATCAATACCGCCGCGATTACTACCCTGCACCGCGCTACTACGCGCCACAACCGCGTTACTACTCGGCACCGCGCTATTACCAGCCGGCACCGCGCTACTATCCGGCCGGACCCCGCGCCGGGTATCGCCCGTATCCGAACCAGGGCTGGGGCGATCACGGTGGCAATGGTGGGCACGGACGCGGTTCCGATCATGGAGGTGGCCGCGGCGGTCACCGTTGACGGGCCTGTATTGCAAGCGGCGCATGAAGCGCCGCTTTTTTGTGGGTAAACGTTTTAGTAGTCCGACAAGTCCGCCAGCGGGTGCCGGCCTTCCCACGCCTTGTGAAAGTGCGCTTCGACCACCGCTTGTGGGACGCTGTTGATGTCGGGCCAATGCCAGTGAGGCGTCTGGTCCTTGTCGATCAAGCGCGCACGCACCCCTTCGCTGAACTCCGGGTGACGGCAGCAATTGAGGCTCAAGGTGTATTCCATCTGGAAGACCTGAGCCAGGGACAGGTGGCGCGCACGCTGGATTTGTTCCCATACCAGGTGCGCCGTCATCGGGCAGCCTTCGCTCAAGGTTTTGCCGGCACGCTTGAACAGTGGGTCACTGTGCTCGCGCAGTTGGCTCAAGGCGCGCCAGGCACACTGCACATCGCCCACGTCCAGCCAGTCGTCGATCTGCGCGCGGCGCGGCAACCACTGCGCCTCCGGTTGCTGGCCCACGGCTTCCTGGGCCAGCGCCTTGAGCAGGCTGTTGAGCTGTAGGGCGGTCTGTTCCTGCCAGTTCAGTTGCAACAGGCCGTCGAGCAACTCGTCTTGTTGATCATCACGCAGGAAGCGATCGGCCAGGCCCAGGTCCAGGGCATCGCGCCCGTTGATATGGGCGCCGGTCAGGCCGAGGAATAAACCGAGTTTGCCGGGCAGGCGCGACAGGAACCAACTAGCACCCACATCGGGGTAAAGGCCGATGCTGACTTCGGGCATGGCCAAGCGGCTGCTCGGCGTAACGATGCGCACCGCCGCGCTTTGCAGCAGGCCCATGCCGCCGCCCAGCACGTAGCCGTGGCCCCAACAGATCAACGGTTTGGGGTAGGTGTGCAGGCGATAGTCGAGGCGGTATTCCGCAGCAAAAAACTGCGCGGCCAAGTCGGGTACGACACCGGGTTGTTCAAGGCAGGCCAGGGCCAGGCTGCGCACTTCGCCGCCGGCGCAGAAGGCCTTGGGCCCATTGCCGCGCAACAGCACACAGACGATGTTCGGGTCTTTGGCCCAGACATCCAGGCGCTCGCCCAAGGCCAGGATCATCGGCAAGGAGAGGGCGTTGAGGGATTTTTCAGCGTCCAGGCTGGCGATGCCGATGCGGGCACCGTCGCTGCCGGTCAGCTCTTCGAAGTGCAGGTTCATCGTGACCTCATTCGGGGAAGTGAAGGATCAGTATGATCTCTTGGTAGGAAACTGCCGGTTGTGTGTCAGATCAATTGACAAGCGGGGTCGGCTTTCCTAGGGTTCGCCTCATTCTTTTTTACAAGACAATTCAACCATGACCGAAGACGACCGTATCAAACTCGAACCCAGCTGGAAACACGCCCTGCGGGATGAGTTCGAGCAGCCGTACATGGCCCAGTTGCGCGAGTTTTTGCGCCAGGAACACGCCGCCGGCAAAGAGATCTACCCGCCCGGCCCGCTGATTTTCAACGCGCTCAATTCCACACCACTGGACAAGGTCAAGGTGGTGATCCTGGGGCAAGACCCGTACCACGGCCCCGGCCAGGCCCACGGCCTGTGCTTTTCGGTGCAACCGGGCGTGGCGACGCCGCCATCGCTGGTCAATATCTATAAAGAACTCAAGCGTGACCTGAACATCGACATCCCCAACCACGGCTGCCTGCAAAGCTGGGCCGACCAGGGCGTGCTGATGCTCAACACCACCATGACCGTGGAGCGCGCCAACGCCAATGCCCACGCGGGCAAGGGCTGGCAGTTCTTTACCGATCGGATTATCGAAGTGGTCAGTCAGCACCAGCCGCATCTGGTGTTCCTGTTGTGGGGCGCCCATGCCCAGGGCAAGCAGAAGCTGGTGGATGCGACCAAACACCTGGTGCTGACTTCGGTGCATCCGTCGCCGTTGTCGGCGTATCGGGGGTTTTTGGGTTGTGGGCATTTCAGCCGCACCAACAAGTTTCTTGAGCAGAATGGCGAGACGCCGATTGAGTGGCGGTTGCCGCCGGTCTAACGGCTGACCAATCCAATGTGGGAGCAGGCTTGCTCCCACATTTGGATCCTTACAGGGCTTTAAATATTTTCTGGCTGGCGATTCCAACGCCTGAACAACGGCTCCGCCAAAAACAACACAAACAACAACCGCATCACCTGCATCGCTGTCACCAGTGGCACCGACAGTTGCAAGGTCTCCGCCGTCAAACTCATCTCGGCAATCCCGCCCGGCATCATGCCCAGCGTCAGCGAGCGCAGGTCCAGGTGGGTCAGGGCACTCAAGCCCACCGCCGCCAGCGTGGCCAGGGCCATGGTCAGGGCCGTACCGAGCAAGGTGCGCGCCATAAACGAAGGGGCGCGGCGGAAGAACTGCCGGTTGAAGTGGCAACCCAAACCACTGCCGATCAACCATTGGCCGATCTGGCTGCCGCCATCGGGCAGGCCGATATGCAAATCCCACACGACGCTGGCGGTCGCGCTCACCAGCAGCGGCCCGAACAGCCACGGGTTTGGTTGACGCAAACGCTGCCAGCCCCAGGCCACCAGCGCACCCAGCGGAAATAGCATCAACAACCACGGCCAACTCACCGGTGCGGGATGAAACTGCGGTGTACCCCCTTCAAGCACGTATTTGAAGATCGCCGGCACACACAGCACCACCACCAACACCCGCAAACTCTGCCCCGCCGCAACGCGACTAAGCACCGCGCCATTGCGCGCGCCGAGGTTGACCATCTCACCGGAGCCGCCCGGCATGCTGGAGAAAAACGCCGTAGCGCGGTCTTCACCGCTGCGCCGCATCAACCACACGCCGACAATGCTCGACAGGCTGGTGACCAGCGCGCCGAAGAAGATCAGCCCGAAGTGGCTCATCACCTGCTCAATCACCACCGGGGTAAAGTGCAGCCCGATCCCAATCCCCACCACCCATTGGCCGCATTTGCGCCCGCCGGGGATTTCCGCCAACTGCCACGGCGTGAGGCAGCGCACCAGGATGATCGCCAGCAACGAGCCGACCATGTACGGCAAAGGCCAGCCAACGAGGCTGGCCAGGTAACCGCCGGCCAGGCCGACCAGCGGTGTTGCCCACCATTGTTTAAAGGTGACCTCAGACATCGGCCACGGCACGACGCTGCAGGGAACGTTTGCGGTAGATGCGTACCAGCGGGAACATCAGCATCAGCGCGGTCAGCACCCACACACCAAAGGTGATCGGGCTCGACCAGAGGATGTCCAGTGCGCCATTGGAGATCGACAGCGCACGGCGCAGGTTCTGCTCCATCAAACCGCCGAGGATAAAGCCCAGCAGCACCGGCGACAGCGGGAAGTCGAGTTTGCGCAGGATGTAGCCGAAGATGCCGATACCCACCATCAGGAACAGGTCGAAGGTGGTGGCATGCACAGCGTACACACCGATCGCGGTGATGATGGCGATCACTGGCACCAGCGCCCAGTTCGGCACAGCGAGGATGCGGGTGAAGATGCGGATCATCGGAATGTTGAGGATCACCAGCATGATGTTGGCGATAAACAACGAAGCGATCAGGCCCCAGACGATGTCCGGTTGCTGTTGGAACAGCAGCGGGCCCGGGGTGATGTTGTACAGCGACAGCGCGCCGATCATCACCGCTGTGGTGCCCGAGCCGGGTACGCCGAGGGTCAGCATGGGTACCAGAGCACCGCAGGCAGACGCGCCGATCGCAGTTTCCGGAGCAGCCAGGCCGCGCATGTCGCCTTGGCCGAATTTGCCGCTGGCACCGGCCAGGCGTTTTTCGGTCATGTAGGCAACGGCCGAAGCCAACGTAGCGCCAGCACCGGGCAATACGCCCATGATGAAACCCAGCAGGCCGCAGCGGATGTTAACCACGAAGACAGCGGACGCTTCCTTCAGGTTGAACATCATCCGTCCGGTGGCTTTCACGGCTTCCTGGCCACGGTGGGTTTTTTCCAGCAGCAGCAGGATCTCGCTGATGGAGAACAGGCCCAGCACCAACACCACAAACTGGATGCCATCGGTGAGGTGGATGTTGTCGCCGGTAAAACGGTACACGCCGCTGTTGGCGTCGATGCCCACGGCCGACAGAAACAGGCCAATCAACGCGGCGACAAAGGTCTTCAACGGCTTGTCACCGGCCATGCCGCCCAGGCAGACAATCGCGAACACCATCAGGACGAAATATTCCGCCGGCCCGAAGGCAATCGCCCATTTGGCCAGCAGCGGCGCAAACAACACCATGCCGCAGGTGGCGATAAACGCACCGATGAACGAACTCCATGCCGACAACGACAGTGCCACACCGGCCAGGCCTTTACGGGCCATTGGGTAGCCGTCGAGGGTGGTCATTACGGTGGAGGCTTCGCCCGGAATGTTCAGCAGGATCGAGCTGATACGGCCGCCGTATTCACAGCCCAGGTACACGGCTGCCAGCAGGATCAGCGCCGATTCCGGCGGCAGGCCCAGGGCAAACGCGATAGGGATCAACAAGGCCACGCCGTTGATCGGGCCCAGGCCCGGCAGCAGGCCGACCACGGTGCCGATCAAGGTGCCGCACAGTGCGGTCACCAGGTTATACGGGGACAGTGCAACGCCGAAGCCCTGGCCCAAATAGCTGAAAGTATCCATATCAGTTCTCCAGAACGTCGAGCAGGCCCAGGGGCAGCGGTACATCCATGGCTTTGTCGAACAGCAGGTACAGGCCGATGGCCATGAGGCTGACGATCACCACGCTCGGCAACCAGCGGCCGCCATACAGGCGCGCCATGGGGATGCCGATCAGCATGCTGCTGAGGATGAAGCCCAGAGGCTCGAAGGTGCCGGCGAACACGATCAGCAAGCCGACGCAAATGCCGATCTTGATCAGGGTCTCGCGGTCCAGCGCGGGTTCTTCTTCGGTGTGCTTGGTGGGCTGCGGGCGAATGATCATGTAGATCAGGCCCAGGCTCATCAGGCCGAGCATCAGCAACGGGTAGGCACGCGGCCCCACCGGTTCGTAGGAAAATGCAGCCTGATACGGCCAGGCCATCAGCGCGAGGCCGGCACAGACCAATAACATCACGCTGGCGAAAATGCGTTGTAAAAGCATAGGAAACTCCTAGGCCGCTTTTGTAGGAGCGAGCTTGCTCGCGAAGAACGAAAGAACACCGCGTTTATCCAGGCAGCACGCGTCATCGTTGACGTTTTTCGCGGGCAAGCCCGCTCCTACAGAGGGGCGATTACTGGATCAGGCCAAACTCTTTGGCCAGCACTTTGTAGTCAGCCACTTGTTTCTTCACGTAGGTGTCCAGCTCCGGGCCGGTCATGGCGAACGGGAACAGCTCGCGCTGGTCACGCAGCTTGTCGAACTCGTCGGAGGCCAGCAGTTTGTCGAAGGCTTCTTTCCACCAGGCGTAGTCGGCATCGCTGACTTTTGGCCCGAGGTAGAAGCCACGCACCACTGGCCAGACGATGTCGTAGCCTTGCTCTTTGGCGGTGGGAATATTCTTCATTTCCGGCTCGTCCAGGCGCTGTTCGGAGAACACTGCCAGCAAGCGCATGTCACCGCTCAAGATGTGCGGCATGGAGTCGGAAATGTCGGTGCTGCCCACCTGGATATGGCCACCGAGCAGGGCGGTGGCGATTTCACCGCCGCCTTCGAGGGCCACATAGCGCAGCTCACGCGGGTTGATTCCGGCGGCCTTGGCGATCAGGGCGGTTTGCATCCAGTCCTGGCTGCCGACGGTGCCGCCGGAACCGATGACCACGCTGCCTGGATCTTTCTTCAGGGCTTTGACCAGATCGTCGAGGGTCTTGTAGGGCGAATCGGCTTTCACCGCGATGGCACCGTAGCTGGTGCCGACCGCTGCCAACCAACGCACGGCGCTTTCATCGAAGCGGCCGAACTTGCCTTGGGCCAGGTTCAACAGCGAACCGCTGGACCAGGCCACAAGCGTGCCAGCATCCGCCGGGCGCTGTGCAACCACGGCGTTGTAGGCCACCGCACCGACGCCGCCGGGCATGTAGGTCACGCGCATCGGCTTGCTCAGCAGTTTCTCGTTGACCAGCGCGCTTTGCGCCAATTTGCAGGTCAGGTCAAAACCACCGCCGGGGGAGGCCGGGGCGATGCACTCAGGGCGCTTGGGTTCGTCGGCGGCCAGCAGTTGGCCGGCGAACAGCATGCAGCCGGCGGCGAGGGCCAATTTACGCAGTGAAAGAGTCATTTTTTATCTCCGTCTTTGTTGTTATGAGTGGCTACTTACCAAAGTGCGACGCTGTAACTGACCAGCAAGCGCATTTCATCGGCATCACGGGCTGAATAGTTAGAGCGATACGTGGCATTGCGCAGGCGCACGGCCACATCCTTGAACGTGCCGCTTTGCACCACGTACTTGATCTCGCTGTTACGCTCCCACTCTTTGCCGGTGTCGCCGTTCTTGAGCTTGATATTGTCACCCGAGAGGTAACGGCTCATGAAACTCAAACCGGGAATACCCAGCTTGACGAAGTCAAAGTCGTAGCGCGCCTGCCAGGAGCGCTCCTCGGCGCCGGCAAAGTCGTTGATCTGCACGAAGTTGACCAGGTACGGGTCGCTACCATCCACGTATGGGAACGCGCTGTCGCCGGACATGTGCTGGTAGCCGGCGCTGAGCTTATGGCCATTGAGGGCATAGCTGAACAGGCCGTTGAGGGAGGTGTTGTCGATCTTGCCGCCACGGGCGCTGCCTGTGTCATCACTGATGGCCAGGCGCAGGTCGGTGGAGAAGGTGCCAGGGCCCATCGGGAGGGCGGCCACCAGGCCGAGGAAGTGCTGGCGGTACACGTCGTCGAGCTGGGCAAAGTGGTAGCTGCCGGTGATCTTGTCGGCAAACTTATAGTCGGCGCCACCGAAGTTGAAGTGCTTGCCGGTGGCGGCGCTGGAGAAACGGCTGTTCTTGTTGTTGAGGGCGATGTCTTCGTAGTTGCTGTCGTCGCGGTCCTTGGCTTTGTCCAGGCGGCCGCCGGTGAACACCAGGTTCTTGAATTCCTTGGAGGTGATCAGGCCACCGTTGAAGGTCTGCGGCAGGATACGGCCGTCATTGGGCTTGAGGATCGGCAGTTCGGGGATCAGCGAACCGATCTTCAACTCGGTGGCGGAGATCTTCACTTTGCCAGTCAGGCCCAGCTTGGAGTACGAGTCGGCGGCGCGGCCATCGTCGTGTGTGGGCAATAGGCCAGTGCCGGTGCGGTCGGGGCTGGAGTCGAGCTTGACCCCGAGCATGCCCAGCGCATCCACGCCAAAGCCGACGGTGCCATCGGTGTAGCCCGATTGCAGGTTGAGCATGAAGCCCTGGGCCCATTCGTCGCGCTTGGATTGCTGGGCGCTGGTGCCATCGCGGAAATCGCGGTTGAAGTACATGTTGCGGGTTTCCAGGGTCGCGCTACTGTCTTCGAAGAAGGCAGCCTGGCTAAGCGGCGCAAAGCCGGCAAGGGCAGCGGCACTGGCGAGGGCGGTCTGGGTGAGGCGAGAGAAACGCACAGGCGGGAGAGCCTGGGGCTGTGTCGACAGCATCGTGGTGTACTCCGTTATTGTTCTTATTTTGGCGAAAACGCTTCGAGGCGTTTTTCGGGCGCGACGGATCAGGTCGCTGGGCAGGCATGACCTACCGTGGCTGGATGCTAAAGGGCGAACCTTTCACTAACCTTTCAAACGCCTTTCAATGTTTTCGGGCTTCACAGGGCAGGCGGCGCCTGTAAACTGCCCGGCAAAGTGTGGCGTTGACCACTCCTGAACGAGGTAGAAATCCATGCGTGTCCTCCTGGTTGAAGACCATCTGCAGCTTGCCGAAAGTGTCGCCCAGGCGCTCAAGAGCACGGGTTTGACCGTCGATGTATTGCACGACGGCGTGGCGGCGGACCTGGCCTTGAGCAGCGAGGAATACGCGGCGGCGATCCTCGATGTGGGGCTGCCGCGCATGGATGGTTTCGAGGTGCTGGCGCGTTTGCGGGCCCGCGGAAAAAACCTGCCGGTGCTGATGTTGACGGCGCGCAGCGATGTAAAAGACCGCGTGCACGGCCTTAACCTCGGCGCCGATGATTACCTCGCCAAGCCCTTTGAACTGACCGAACTGGAAGCACGGGTCAAGGCGCTGTTGCGGCGCAGCGTGTTGGGTGGCGAGCGCCAGCAGGCCTGTGGCGTGTTGGTCTACGACTTGGACACACGGCGCTTCACGGTCGGGGGTGAGCTGATGACGTTGACGTCTCGCGAGCAAGCAGTGCTTGAAGCGCTGATTGCCCGTCCTGGCCGGGTGATGAGCAAGGAGCAACTGGCGTCCCAGGTGTTCGGCCTGGATGAAGAAGCCAGCCCTGATGCCATCGAGATCTACGTACACAGGCTGCGCAAGAAACTCGACGGCCAACCCATTGCCATCGTGACGTTCCGTGGCCTCGGCTACTTGCTGGAAGCCCGCGATGCATAAGCCCAGCAGCCTGCGCTGGCGGCTGCTGTGGAACCTGGCGCTGTTGCTGGTGCTGTTGATGTTGGCCAGCGGCATGAGTGCCTACTGGAACGGCCGCGAAGCCGCCGATACCGCCTACGACCGCACGCTGCTGGCATCGGCGCGTACCATCGCCGCTGGCTTGACCCAGGTGGATGGCACCCTTAGCGCCAACGTGCCGTATGTGGCCCTGGACACCTTCGCCTATGACAGTGCCGGGCGCATTTATTACCAGGTCAATGACATCGACCAGAAGCTGATCTCCGGCTACGAAAACCTCCCCGGCCCGCCGCCGGGTACGCCGCGCACCGATGATTATCCGGCGCTGGCGCGTTTCTACGATGCCGTGTACCAGGGCCAGCCGGTGCGGGTGGTGAGCTTGCTCAAGGCCGTCTCTGAGCCGAACATGAACGGAATGGCGGAAATCCGCGTGGCCGAAACCGATGAAGCGCGCGTGAGCATGGCCCGCAGTCTGATGGCCGATACCCTGTTGCGTCTGGGCATGCTTGCCGTGGGGGCATTGTTGCTGGTGTGGTTTGCCGTGAGTGCCGCACTGCGCCCGCTGGAGCGCTTGCGTACGGCGGTGGAAGAACGCCAGCCGGATGACCTGCGCCCGTTGCCGCTGGTGGAAGTCCAGCACGAGTTCGGCCCGTTGGTGCGCTCGCTTAATCACTTCACCGAGCGCCTGCGTGGCCAGTTCGAGCGTCAGGCGCAATTTATAGCCGACGCTTCCCACGAATTACGCACGCCGTTGGCAGCCCTCAAGGCCCGCTTGGAACTGGGCCTGCGTGCCGAAGACCCGCTGGTCTGGCGCAGCACCCTGGAAACCGCTGCCCAAGGCACCGACCGCCTGACCCATCTGGCCAACCAGTTGCTGTCCCTGGCGCGCATCGAAAACGGCGCCCGGGCGATTGCCGAAGGTGGCGCGCAGTTGCTGGATCTTAGCCAGTTGGCCCGTGAACTGGGTATGGCCATGGCGCCATTGGCCCATGCGCGCGGCGTGGCCCTGGCATTGGAAGCCGACGAGCCGGTGTGGCTGCGCGGTGAGCCGACACTGCTGAACGAGTTATTGAGCAACCTGGTGGACAACGCCCTGGCCCACACGCCTCCGGGCGGCAATGTGATCTTGCGGGTGACGGCGCCGGCGATATTGGAAGTCGAAGATGACGGCCCCGGCATTCCAAAGGATGAGCGCGATCGTGTGTTCGAGCGTTTCTATCGCCGCAGCCAGCAGGGCATGGGTTCGGGCCTGGGCTTGGCGATTGTCGGCGAAATCTGCCGGGCGCACCTGGCGCAGATCAGCCTGCACGATGGCGAGCAGGCGGGGTTGAAGGTGCGGGTCAGTTTTATCGCCGGTTGATCAATAGAACATCGAGCGGGCTTCATCCAACTCGGCGCGCAAGGCCTCGCTGTAGGGGTCGACCCGCAGTTTCTTAAGTGCCGGCAGGGTGGAGACGGGGAAGTCCGCCAGCGGATGATCGGTGCCGCGATGGCAATACAGCACGGCGATCTGCACCAGGTCGATGTAGTCGAGGCTGGCCGAATCCCGTTCCAGGTTCAGGTACTGGCCGGGCAGGCTGGCGAGCATTTCGGGGAAGTCCCAGCCGCGCAGTAGCTTGTCCCCCAGCAACGGGTGAATGCTGTCGATCACATGGTTGAGGCTGACCGGATCGGAGAGCAACTCGTAGTGGTCTTCGGCGTATGTGAGGATCGGCAGCACGCCGATCTGGTGCACCAGGCCGCCGAGGGCCGCCTGGTCTGGCTTGAGCTGGCTATGGCTGCGGCACAGGGCGTAGCTCACGCCGGCCACCTCCAGGCTGCGGCGCCATACGTCACGCATCTTTTGTTCCACCGCTTCGGAGCGGGCGTGGAAGATCTGCTCCATCACCAGGCCAATCGCCAGGTTGCTGCTGTAGTTGGTGCCCAGCCGGGTGATGGCGGTGTGCAGGTCGGTGACTTCCTGGGTTGCGCGCAACAACGGGCTGTTGACCACTTTGATCAGGCGTGCCGACAGCGCGGTATCGCGACCGATCACTTTGCTCAAGTGGCTGATGCTGATCTCCGGGTCTTCGGCGGCCTGACGGATTTCCAGGGCCACTTCCGGCAAAGTCGGCAGAACCAGGTCATCGTTGTCGATGGCCGTAACCAAAGCCTGTTGGACTTTTTCCGCCAGCTTGTTCATTCATGCTCTCTAGGGTGTTGCAAAAAGGTACGGCGACTAACGCTGGATCTCTCGATCACGGTCGAGCGTGTAAGGCAGGTCGAGCAGTTGCAGGCCGGGGCCTTCCAGTGTGCCGAGGTGCACATCGCCACTATCGGCTGCTTCGGCTTGCAACACGGCCAGAAGTTCAATCACTTGGTCAGCTTTTGCCGCGATGACCACCTCGCCGATCGAGCTGTTATGGCTGGGTGAAAACAGCGGGGTGCCAGGCTCGGGCATCTCGGCCGAGTTGAGGCTCAGGCGGTACAGGCGGCGCTTGAGTTTGCCCAGGTACTGCATGCGCGCAACGATTTCCTGGCCGGTGTAGCAGCCTTTCTTGAAACTCACGCCGCCGACGGCTTGCAAGTTGAGCATCTGCGGGATGAACAGCTCGCGGGTTTGCGGCATGACCTGGCCGATGCCGGCGCGGATCTGGCCTAGCAGCCATTCATTCAGAGGTTTTTCGTCGAGATGCGCGGCCAATTGGCTGCGTACGGTGTCGGCGTGCTCGGCTGGAATCCAGAGCTCGGCACGACCTGGAGATACGCGTATGGCGACCAAGGTCTCGGTGCGCACAACGCTGTCGGTCTCGGCAGGCAGCTCAAGGCCAAGGCTGGCCAAGGCCTGATCGGCGTTCACCAGGCCAAAACGTACCCAGGCGGCGCTTTCGTCAGTGAGCTTGGATTTGGAGAACACGGCGTATTTCTTCAGGTCTGCCAGTTGCGGTTCCAGCAACTCGGTGGCCATGGCCAGTAGCACGCCATCACCTTGCAGCAGGATGCGAAAGCTCGACTGCATGCGCCCTTTTTGCGTGCAGCGCGCGCCAAGGCTGGCCTGGGTATCGCTGAGGTAATTGAGGTTGCAGGTCAGTTGCCCTTGCAGGAACTTGGCAGCATCGGAGCCGCGGACGGCGAGAACGCCTTCGTGGGACAGGGGGCAGAAGAACGCAGAGTCAGCCATGGGTCATCGCAGGTCAAAAAGTCATGGGTGCATCATAGAGGGGCGCCCGGCAAATGGATAGTTTCCGTATGGGGCGACCAAAGCCGACTGTTCCACTGCCGTCGGGCCTGTATACTTGCCGCCTATTTGAGGAGCGCTCCATGGTCGAAGATGTAGAAATCAATCGCCTCTACTGGCACAGCCGTCGCGGCATGCTTGAGTTGGATGTGTTGCTGGTGCCTTTCACCAAAGAGGTGTATGCGACCCTCAACCAGGTGGATCGCGACCTCTACGTCCGGCTGCTGACCTGCGAGGACCAGGACATGTTCGGCTGGTTCATGGAGCGCGCCGAATCGGAAGATCCGGAGTTGCAGCGCATGGTTCGGATGATTCTGGATCGTGTCCAGCCCAAGTAACCCCCTCTTTGAATGCCGCTGGCAGGCCTCGCGGCTGTTGCTGGCGGCGTATCTCTTTGCCCAACTGTTCGCATTGGGTGCGCTGTTGTCGCTCGACCTGCCTTATTCAAGCCTTGGCCTGTTGGTGTGCCTGACGCACGCGGCGTGGGTATTGCCGCGTCATCTGTTGCTGACTCACCGCTCGTCGATTCGTGGCTTGCGCCGTGACGAGGATGGCTGGCAGTTGTTCAGTGACGAGCGGGGCTGGCACGCCGTGCAGCTGCGCCCTGATAGCTTGGCGTTGCCGCTTATTGTGGTACTGCGTTATCGGCTGCCGGGTGAGTGGCGGGTACGTTCGGTGTGCGTGCCGAAGGACTCGCAGGCCGCCGATGTGCATCGGCGCCTGCGGGTGCGCTTGAAGTTCAGCCGCCGTAGGTGGTTGGCACCAGGATAGTGTCGCGTGCCTCGGGCAGCATCTCGGGGTAGTCGAGGGTGTAATGCAGGCCTCGGCTTTCCTTGCGCTCCATGGCCGAGCGGATCATCAGTTCCGCCACTTGGGCCAGGTTGCGCAACTCGATCAGGTCGCGGCTGACTTTGTAGTTGCTGTAGAACTCATCAATCTCATCGAGCAGCATGCGTACCCGATGCTGGGCGCGTTGCAGGCGCTTGGTGGTGCGCACGATGCCCACGTAGTCCCACATGAAGCGCCGCAGTTCATCCCAGTTGTGGGCGATGATCACGTCTTCGTCCGAGTCGGTGACCTGGCTGGCATCCCAGCGGGGCAGGGCATCGGGCACGGGGACGTGCGGCAGTTGATCGAGAATGTCCTCGGCTGCCGAGCGTGCATAGACGAAACATTCGAGCAGCGAGTTGCTGGCCATGCGGTTGGCGCCATGCAGCCCGGTGAAGCTGGTTTCGCCAATAGCGTAAAGGCCGGGCACATCGGTGCGGCCGTGCTGGTCGACCATCACGCCGCCGCAGGTGTAGTGCGCGGCCGGCACCACCGGGATCGGGCCTTTGGTGATGTCGATGTTGAACGCCAGGCAGCGTTCGTAGACTGTGGGGAAGTGGGTCTTGATGAAGGCTTCGGGTTTGTGGCTGATGTCCAGGTACACGCAGTCGATGCCCAGGCGCTTCATTTCATGGTCGATGGCGCGGGCGACGATGTCCCGTGGGGCCAATTCGGCGCGTGCGTCGAAGCGCTGCATGAAGCGTTCGCCGTTGGGCAGTTTCAGGTGGGCGCCTTCGCCGCGCAGGGCTTCGGTAATCAGGAAACTCTTGGCCTGCGGGTGATACAGGCACGTGGGGTGGAATTGGTTGAATTCCAGGTTGGCCACCCGGCAGCCCGAGCGCCAGGCCATGGCGATGCCGTCGCCGCAGGCACCGTCGGGGTTGCTGGTATAGAGGTAGACCTTGGCCGCGCCGCCTGAGGCGAGGATGGTGAAGCGTGCGCCGTAGGTGTCCACTTCGCCACTGGCGCGGTTGAGCACGTAGGCGCCGAGGCAGCGCTCGCCTTCAAGGCCCAGGCGTTTCTCGGTGATCAGGTCGACGGCGACGCGTTGCTCCAGCAATTGGATGTTGGGGCGTTGGCGGGCTTGTTCGAGCAGGGTCTTGAAGATGGCAGCGCCGGTGGCATCGGCGGCGTGGATGATGCGTCGATGGCTGTGGCCACCTTCACGGGTCAGGTGGAACTCGAAACCGCCGTCGTCGCTGCCCGCATGTTCATCGCGGGTGAAGGGCACGCCCTGGTCGATCAGCCATTGAATCGCCTCGCGGCTGAGCTCGACGGTGAAACGCACGGCCTCTTCATTGCACAGGCCGCCGCCGGCATTCAGGGTGTCTTCGACGTGGGACTGCACCGTGTCGGTGTCGTCCAGCACGGCGGCAACACCGCCCTGGGCCCAGAATGTCGAGCCGTTGGCCAGGTCGCCTTTGCTCAGTACCGCAATCCGCAGGTGGCTGGGGAGGGTCAGTGCCAGGCTCAAGCCAGCTGCGCCGCTACCAATCACCAGAACATCGTGTTGAAACTGTTGGCTCATTTGAAGGATTCCGCAAAAAGCGATCCGAAGAGGTGGCGCAAACAGGACGCCTGGATCGGCGAATCAAAGGGTCACACGGGCCACTAGTATATAGAGGGGCTGAGCGGCACAATAGCCGGGCATTCGTGGCAATGTGAGATTACGGTGCACGGCTGGGGTAAAATCGGCCAGTTATTGAAGCGGGAACTTTTTGCATAAGCCCCGACTCAATAGCAGGTTGCCCGAAAGCTGGGAAAACGTTGAGTTTATTGGCCCGTCGGGAGCATTGGACGCGTCAGAAAACCGGCGACAAGATTATTCGCGCAGCCGGCGTTGCCCGCGCTGCGTTTTTCGTGTGTGCCAAATCAGTGCGTGCCGGAAACTTGCTTGAAGGGGGAGAACTTTTGCGAAAAGACCGAGTCTATGTTTGCAAGCCTGATCGTTTAGTTATGCAAGCCTCCTTCAAGTACTACGAGGAGTGTTCATGCTAACCCAGGAAGAGGATCAGCAGCTGGTCGAGCGCGTTCAACGCGGCGACAAGCGAGCTTTTGATCTGCTAGTGCTGAAATACCAGCACAAAATTCTCGGGTTGATCGTGCGGTTTGTGCACGACACCCATGAAGCGCAGGACGTTGCACAGGAAGCCTTTATCAAGGCCTACCGTGCACTAGGCAACTTTCGCGGTGATAGTGCGTTTTATACGTGGCTATACCGCATCGCCATTAACACGGCGAAGAACTATCTGGTGTCTCGCGGACGCCGCCCACCGGATAGTGATGTAAGTTCAGAAGATGCAGAATTTTACGATGGTGATCACGGCCTCAAAGATCTCGAGTCGCCGGAGCGTGCATTGCTGCGCGACGAGATCGAAGGCACCGTTCATCGCACAATTCAGCAACTGCCAGAAGATTTGCGTACGGCGTTAACTTTACGTGAATTCGATGGTCTGAGTTACGAAGACATTGCGAGCGTCATGCAGTGTCCGGTGGGGACTGTAAGGTCACGGATTTTCCGGGCCCGGGAAGCCATCGATAAAGCCTTGCAACCGTTGTTGCAGGAAAACTAAAGACAGCGGCGACAGCCAAGAGAGGAACCGCCATGAGTCGTGATGCCCTGCAGGAATCGCTGTCCGCAGTGATGGATAACGAAGCGGATGAACTGGAACTTCGTCGAGTGCTTAATGCATTTGATGACGCCGAAACCCGTGATACCTGGTCTCGTTACCAAGTCGCTCGGGCGGTGATGCACAAGGATCTTCTAATCCCTCGTCTGGATATTGCTGCGGCCGTTTCTGCTGCACTGGCTGATGAAGCCGTTCCGGCAAAGGCTGCTCGTGGTCCATGGCGTAGCCTGGGTCGCCTGGCGGTTGCTGCCTCGGTGACAGTTGCAGTACTGGCCGGTGTTCGCCTGTACAACCAGGACGAAATTGCCGGTGCCGAACTGGCCCAGCAGACTCAGCAACCGGTTATGGCCGGTCCGCAAGTCAAAGGTCCAGCGGTATTGGCCGGCTACAAGGAAAGCTCGGACACTACAGGTCCCATGGCCAACGGTGTCTTGCAAGGGCAATCCGGCTGGCAGGACCAGCGTCTTCCAGGCTACCTGCGCCAACACGCACAGGAATCGGCCCTGAAAGGCACTGAAAGCGCTCTGCCTTATGCTCGTGCTGCAAGCCTGGAAAACCGCTAATCCGTAAGGAGCTCTATGCGCGCCATACCGCTCCTTACGCTTTTGCTCAGTGGTTGGTTTGCACTCCCCGCCCACGCCGACGAAGCCCAAGACTGGCTGACTCGACTTGGGCGTGCAGAGCAACAGCAAAGCTTTCAAGGTACGTTCGTCTACGAGCGTAACGGCAGTTTTTCTACCCATGACATCTGGCATCGCGTCCAGGATGGTCAGGTTCGCGAGCGGCTTTTACAGCTCGACGGTTCCGCCCAGGAAGTCGTGCGTGTGGATGGCCGGACTCAATGCGTCAGCGGCACCCTCGTCGCCGGCATTGGCAATTCCCGTGATGCACCATCACGTGCGCTTGATCCGCTAAAACTCAATGAATTCTATGAACTGGCCGTCATCGGCAAATCCCGCGTGGCCGGTCGCAATGCGGTGATTGTTTCAATCACACCCCGTGACCAGTATCGCTATGGGTTTGAGCTGCACCTGGATCGTGATACGGCGCTGCCACTCAAGTCGCTGTTGCTCAATGACCAGGGGCAATTGCTGGAACGTTTCCAGTTCACGCGCTTGAATACCTCTATAACGCCGGATGATCGCGACCTGCAGCCCAGCAGCGAATGCACACCTATCACTTCTGCCAAGGGCAACGCAGCAGAGTTAGCGACTACCGAGACTTGGCACATGGAATGGCTGCCGCCAGGTTTTCAGCTGACCAATCGCAGTGCGCACCAGGACACCCAGACCAAAGCGACGGTCGATAGCCTGATGTACGAAGATGGGCTGGCCCGTTTCTCGGTGTTCCTTGAGCCGATCAACGATGCGAGCGTCACGGAAACCCGCACCCAATTAGGGCCTACGGTTGCTGTATCGCGTCGACTGAATACGGTGGATGGCGAAATGATGGTGACGGTCGTTGGCGAAATCCCTATCGGCACCGCTGAGCGCATCGCGTTGTCGGTGCGCGGTGAGAAAAAGTCATCCGCCAAGCCGTGAGTCGTTAATCCTATGTTCATCCTGAGCTTTCACTGTAGGTCCGTGCCAGGTTGGCTGCCGAGAGCATGAAATGACTGGATCAGCATTTTCACTTGCAAAAATCTCCCATGTTTTTTATAGGTCAGGGCTTGTCGGCTCTGGCCTTGTTTTGTTCGCGGAACAAAGATGTCGGTGGCAGTTTCCGGCGTTTCTTGAACCCTGTCGCTCAACCCTGCTCGTCGTAACGGGAGCTGTATGTCGATACCACGCTTGAAGTCTTACCTATCCATAGTCGCCACGGTATTGGTGCTGGGCCAGGCCTTGCCTGCGCAAGCGGCCGAACTGCCCGACTTTACCCAGTTGGTCGAGCAAGCCTCGCCAGCCGTGGTAAACATCAGTACCACGCAAAAACTGCCGGACCGTAAAGTCTCCAACCAGCAAATGCCAGACCTGGAAGGCCTGCCGCCGATGCTGCGCGAGTTCTTCGAGCGTGGCATGCCTCAGCAGCGTGCCCCGCGTAGCGGTGGCGGCCAGCGTGAGGCGCAGTCCCTGGGCTCGGGCTTCATCATCTCGCCGGATGGCTACATCCTCACCAACAACCACGTGATTGCCGATGCCGACGAGATTCTTGTGCGTCTGGCTGATCGCAGTGAGCTGAAAGCCAAGCTAGTGGGCACCGACCCGCGTTCCGACGTGGCGTTGCTCAAGATCGAAGGCAAAGACTTGCCTGTACTCAAACTGGGTAAATCCCAGGACCTGAAAGCCGGCCAGTGGGTAGTGGCCATTGGTTCGCCGTTTGGTTTTGACCATACCGTGACCCAAGGCATCGTCAGTGCTATCGGCCGCAGCCTGCCGAACGAAAACTACGTGCCGTTCATCCAGACCGACGTGCCGATCAACCCGGGTAACTCCGGTGGCCCATTGTTCAACCTCGCGGGCGAAGTGGTAGGTATCAACTCGCAGATCTACACGCGTTCCGGTGGTTTCATGGGGGTATCGTTCGCCATTCCAATTGACGTAGCGATGGACGTTTCCAACCAACTGAAAACGGGTGGCAAGGTCAGCCGTGGCTGGTTGGGCGTGGTCATTCAAGAAGTGAACAAAGACCTGGCTGAATCCTTCGGCCTCGACAAACCGGCCGGTGCCCTGGTCGCGCAGATCCAGGACGATGGCCCAGCGGCAAAAGGTGGCCTGCAAGTCGGCGACGTGATCCTGAGCATGAATGGCCAGCCAATCGTCATGTCGGCTGACCTGCCGCACCTGGTTGGCGCCCTCAAGGCCGGCAGCAAGGCCAAGTTGGAAGTGATCCGCGAAGGCAAGCGCCAAAACGTTGAGCTGACCGTTGGTGCGATCCCTGAAGAGGGCGCGACGCTGGATGCCTTGGGCAATGCCAAGCCAGGTGCCGAGCGCAGCAGCAACCGCCTGGGCATTGCCGTGGTTGAGTTGACCGATGAACAGAAGAAGAGCTTCGACCTCAAGAGCGGCGTGGTGATCAAGGAAGTGCAGGACGGTCCTGCCGCCTTGATCGGCTTGCAGCCAGGTGACGTTATCACTCACCTGAACAACCAAGCGATCAACACCACCAAGGAGTTTGCTGACATCGCCAAGGCGCTGCCGAAGAACCGTACGGTGTCGATGCGCGTGCTGCGTCAGGGGCGTGCCAGCTTCATTACCTTCAAACTGGCTGAATAAGCTACTCGGCCAATAAAAAGCCCCGCCTTCGTTTAACGAGGGCGGGGCTTTTTTGTGGGTGATGCGCTAGCTCATCATCCCTTTGACCAAGCGTTCCTGTTCGATCAGCTCACGTTGGCGTGCGTCGATACGCGACGATAGCGGGAAGTTGTTGCCGGCACGGCGTTTGGCAAAGTCCAATTGTTGAATAGCCTGCTGGAAGTCGCCGACCAACGCAAAGTACTCGGCCCGGGCTTGGTGCAGGCCGATGATGTTGCCAGACAGCCCGCGTGTTTCAGCGACCTGATACCACACGTCAGGATCATCCGGACGCGACTTGAGCAAGCCGTCCAGGGCCTTTTCTGCATCGGCGGTGCGGTTCTGCTTGAGTAACAGATCTACCCGGATCTGGTTCAGCGGGTAGTTGCCGGGATACTGGGTCAGCATTCGATCGGTACGCTGCTGGGCATCGGGCAGGTGGTTGCTGTCGATCTCCAACTGGATCAGTGCCAGGTTGTAGGTGATGTCGTTCGGCGCAGTGGCAAGCAGCGCTGTCAGGTTTTCCCGCGCTTGCTTGAACTGCGAGCCCTTGATTTGCGCTATGGCCAGGCCGTAGCGCGCAACGTCATTTTTCGGGTTCTCGTCCAGTTGCGCCTGGAAGCGTTTAGCGGCGAGGCCTGACGTGTCTTCGTATTGCAACTGCACCCGTGCGCGAATCAATTGATAGCGCAGGCTGTCTTCCTTGCCGCCAGGTTTGGCTTGCTCGGCGCGGTTGCGGGTGTCGGCGATTCGAGACTCGGTCACCGGGTGGGTCAGCAGGAATTCCGGCGGTTTGGCGTCAAAGCGGTATTGGCGCCCCAACCGTTCAAACATGGACGGCATGGAGCGCGGATCGTATCCGGCCTTTTCCAGGTTGAGGATGCCGATGCGGTCTGCTTCCTGTTCGTTCTGGCGGGAGAAGCGCCGCTGTTCCTGGATTGCGGCCGCCTGGGTGCCGGCGATCGCGGCAATACCGGCATCGCCGGCGCCGGCAGCGGCCGCAATGATGCCGCCGAGCAGAGCTGCCATCATCGGGATCTGCATGCGCTGTTGAGCTTCTACGCCACGGGCGAAGTGCCGTTGGGATAAGTGCGCCAATTCGTGAGCCAGTACCGAGGCGTACTCGCCTTCGGTCTGCGCGTTGAGGAACAGGCCACCATTGACCCCGACAATCCCGCCCGGCGCGGCAAAGGCGTTCAACTGCGGGCTGTTGATCAGGATGAACTCCAGGCGCCGGTCATTCACCTGGCTGGTTTCCACCAGTTTGTACACGCTGGTTTCGACGTAATCCTTGAGCTGCGGATCGTTGAGCTGCGAGACCTGGCCCCGCAAGTAGGCCAGCCATGCGCGGCCCAGTTGGTATTCCTGTTGTGGCGAGACAATGGCAGAACTGGCGTCGCCAAGTGACGGCAGGTCGTCGGCGAAGCCTGGGGAGGCCAGCAGGCAAGCCAGCGTCAGCAGGGTGGGGCGCAAAAAAGTCATGCACAGAGCCTTTCGACAAAGAGCTTACTGTAGCCGGACACTGAGCTTCGGACCAGATATTCTAAGCAGCCTAAATGCATGCCCGGAGTAAAACCATGACCGACGCTGTAGCCTTCGATGCCGAACTCGATGCCAGTGGCCTCAATTGCCCGTTGCCTTTGCTTAAGGCCAAGCTCGAGCTCAATCGATTGGCCAGTGGCTCAGTGCTTAAGGTGATTGCCACCGACGCGGGCTCCCAGCGGGATTTTCGCACCTTTGCCAAGTTGGCCGGGCATACCCTGTTGCATGAAGAAGACGCCGCCGGTGTGTACCGTTACTGGTTGCGCAAGGCCTGAACCGTTTGCCCACCATCACCCGAGGTTGATTGATGTTCAAAGTGTTACGAGACTGGATTCAGCGCTACTTCTCCGATGAAGAAGCGGTGGTGCTGGCGGTCCTGCTGTTCCTGGCCTTTACCGCCGTGCTCACCTTGGGCGGCATGCTGGCGCCGGTACTGGCGGGGATGGTGCTGGCGTACCTGATGCAAGGTCTGGTCACCACCCTTGAGCGTTTGCGCCTGCCAGGCGGGGCCGCGGTGGGGCTGGTGTTTGCCTTGTTCATGGGGCTGCTGGTGCTGTTTATCGTGGTGGTGTTGCCGTTGCTGTGGCATCAACTGATCACGTTGTTCAACGAATTGCCCGGCATGCTCGCCAAATGGCAATCGCTGTTGCTGCTATTGCCAGAGCGTTATCCGCACCTGGTGTCGGACGAGCAGGTATTGCAGGCGATCGAAGTGGCGCGCGGTGAGATCGGAAAATTCGGGCAATGGGCGCTGACGTTTTCCCTGTCCAGCTTGCCATTGCTGGTCAACATCATGATCTACCTGGTGCTGGTGCCCATCCTGGTGTTCTTCTTCCTCAAGGACCGCGCCATGATCGGCCGCTGGGTGCGTGGCTATTTGCCGCGCGAGCGGGCGTTGATCACCCGGGTCGCCGAGGAAATGAACCGGCAAATCGCCAATTACATCCGTGGCAAGGTGATCGAGATCATCATCTGTGGCGGCGTGACCTACATCGCTTTCATTGCCTTGGACCTGAACTACGCGGCGCTGCTGGCATTGTTGGTGGGCGTGTCGGTGGTGGTGCCGTATGTGGGCGCGGTGGTGGTGACGGTGCCGGTGACGCTGATCGCGCTGTTCCAGTGGGGGTGGAGTGATCAGTTCATCTACCTGATGGCGGTGTATGGGATTATCCAGACCCTGGATGGCAATGTGCTGGTGCCGCTATTGTTCTCGGAAGCAGTGAACCTGCACCCGGTGGCGATTATTTGTGCAGTGTTGTTGTTTGGCGGGCTATGGGGGTTCTGGGGGGTGTTCTTTGCGATTCCCCTGGCGACGTTGTTCAAGGCGGTGCTGGATGCGTGGCCTCGGCAAGAGCCGGTGGTAGCACCGCTTTTGTAACTGCAGGACCTTCTGTGGCGAGGGAGCTTGCTCCCGCTGGGCTGCGCAGCAGACCCCAAAAACCTGGGAGCGCTTCGCACTCCAGCGGGAGCAAGTTCCCTCGCCACAATTTATGCCTTGTTCAGCGCCTGTGCCGCCGCCAAGACGGCATCCACATGCCCCGGCACTTTCACGCCACGCCATTCCTGACGCAGCACACCGTCCTTGTCGATCAGGAACGTGCTGCGATCCACGCCCAGGTATTCCTTGCCGTACAGCTTTTTCAGCTTGATCACATCAAACAGTTGGCAAACCGCTTCGTCCTTGTCGCTGATCAGCTCGAAGGGGAATTCCTGTTTGGCCTTGAAGTTTTCGTGGGACTTCACACTGTCGCGTGACACACCAAACACCTCGGTGTTGGCGGCTTTGAACGCGGCGTACTGGTCACGGAAACCCTGGCCTTCGGTGGTGCAACCCGGGGTGCTGTCCTTCGGATAGAAATAGATCACCACTTGTTTGCCCTTGAGGGCCGCGAGGCTGAAGGTTTGGCCACTGGTGGCCGGTGCTTCGAAATCCGCTACGGGTTGGTCGATGACAACCGCCATGGGTACTTCCTTACATTGGGTTCTGTGGGCGCCATGGTTCGATCAGGGCGTCGAGGTTCAGCGCATCGGCAAAGTCCAGGAACTGGTCGCGCAGCCAACTGATTTGCACGCCGGCCGGCAAGGTCACGGTGAACGTGGCATTGAGCATGGTGCCGCCGGTTTGCGGGGCCTGATAGGTGTCGCAGGTCAGGTTCTCGAGTTCGACGTTATGGTCGATAAAGAACTGGCACAGCTCGTTGACGATGTCCGAGCGGTAGGCCGAACTGACGTAGGCCACATAAGGCAGCGCCTGTGGGCGGTTCTCCAGGGCGGCGCTGCGCACCACGTTGACGGTGAAATCGTGTTTCTTGGCCAGGCCTGGCAGGCCGGTTTCCAGGCGCGCCAGGGCGTCCCAGGTGCCGGAGATCTGCAACACCAGCGCGCTGCACTCGCCGTGGCGGGTGAGGCGGGAGGTCACGACGGCGCAGCGGTTTTCATGGCTGGCGCGGCACAGGACGTTGGTCAGCTCCATGGGGTTGGCGCCGAGGGCACTGATAACAAGGAATTGTTCGCGAACTGTGGGGGTGGACATGCAGCCTTCCTAAAGCGATGAGCGGTCGATACTTTGAGGGCTGTATCGATCAAAGCATGAAGGGTAGCGAAAAGCGCCGCCAAGGGATAGGAGGTGGCGTTTTCATTGCGTGATCGGCTTGATTTTGCCCCGCCCAAACCGCTGCTTTGGCCCAATGATGGCATTGCCTGTCGTTTAGTTGCACCAGAACGCATCCTCAGGCGGTACTTCGCTTGTGCAAGCATCTTGGCGCCAGTACCATTACGGCTCTCTTTTTCCGGCAGGAGCGGTTGCATGATTGCGGGCAGTATGGTGGCACTGGTCACACCCATGGATGCACAAGGTCATCTCGACTGGGACAGCCTTGGCAAACTGGTGGACTTCCACCTGCAAGAAGGCACCAACGCCATTGTGGCGGTCGGCACTACAGGTGAGTCGGCCACCCTCGATGTGGAAGAACACATCCAGGTCATCGAATTCGTAGTCAAGCGTGTTGCGGGCCGCATTGCCGTGATCGCCGGTACGGGCGCCAACTCGACGCGTGAAGCGATCGAGCTGACCAAGAACGCCAAGAAGGCCGGCGCCGATGCGTGCCTGCTGGTGACCCCGTACTACAACAAGCCGACCCAGGAAGGCCTGTACCAACACTTCCGCACCATCGCCGAAGCCGTTGATATCCCGCAGATCCTCTACAACGTGCCAGGCCGTACCGCTTGCGACATGCAAGCAGCGACCGTGATCCGCCTGTCTACTGTGCCGAACATCATCGGTATCAAGGAAGCCACCGGCGACCTGCAGCGCGCCAAGGACATCCTGGCCGGCGTCAGCAGCGACTTCCTGGTGTACTCCGGTGACGACGCCACCGCTGTCGAGCTGATCCTGCTGGGCGGCAAGGGCAACATTTCCGTGACCGCCAACGTGGCCCCGCGTGCCATGAGCGAAATGTGCGCGGCCGCCATCGCTGGCGACGCCGTGACCGCCCGTGCGATCCACGAGAAGCTGATGCCGCTCAACAAGACACTGTTTATCGAATCCAACCCTATCCCCGTGAAATGGGCGCTGACTGAAATGGGCCTGATGCCGGACGGTATCCGTCTGCCGCTCACCCGTCTCAGCGAAGCCTGTCACGAACCGCTGCGACAGGCCCTGCGCCAGTCCGGCGTCCTGGTTTAATTGAGGAAGCACTACGCATGAAGCGATTGGCCGGACTTTCCGCACTTGCCTTGATTATCTCCAGCACCAGTGGCTGCGGTTGGATCTGGGGCCCGGAAGGCTACTTCCGCGACCGCGGTAGCGATTACCTGGAAGCCCAAGCAACCAAACCGATGCAACTGCCGCCAGACGTCAACGTCGCCAAGCGCCTTGACCCGTTGCTGCCGATCCCGCGCAACGTGGCCGACGACACCACCAAGGGTGAGTACGTGGTGCCACGTCCACAGCCGATCTCGGCCGTGGCGGATGCCAGCGACTACAGCCTGCAGAAGAGCGGTGACAACCGCTGGATCGTGGCTCAGCGCCCACCTGCCGAAGTCTGGCCGGTGGCTGTGCAGTTCTTCCAGGACAACGGTTTCCGTATCGACCAGCAACGCCCGCAGACCGGTGAGTTCACTACGGCGTGGCAGCAGGGCAGCGAACTGTCCGCCACCATGGCCAAGCGCTTGCAGTCCGGTGGTGTAGCCGCCGACAGCGAAACTCGTGTGCGTGTGCGCATCGAGCCAGGCGTGCAGCGTAATACCAGTGAAGTCTACGTGGTGAGCGCCGAGCGTCCTGCTGGCAGCACGGCCAATGTGGATTTCACCAACCGTTCGGTCAATACCGGTGTCGATTCGGCATTGGTCGACGAGATGCTGGCCAGCATGAGCCGTATCTCCGAGAAGGGCGGTTCGGTTTCCCTGCTCGCCGCACGTGATTACGACACCCCGAGCCGCGTCAGCCTCACCGAGGACGGCAGCGGCAACGTGGTGCTGAACCTCGGCGAAGACCTGGACCGTGCATGGGCCAGCGTCGGTCGCGCCCTGGAGCAAGGCCCATGGCGTGTTGAAGACATCAACCGCAGCCTGGGCCTGTACTACATCAACGTGGCTGAAAAAGCTGAGCGTAAAGATGAAGAGCCAGGTTTCTTCAGCAAATTGTTTGGCAGTGCGCCGACCAAAGAAGAGATCGAGACCCGTGCCGAGCGTTACCAGGTTCGTTTGAGCAAGGTGGGCGAAAGCGTGCAAGTCACCGTCGAGAAGAACATCAACACCGTTGCTCCCGCTGAAACAGCGCGCAAAGTGTTGGGCGTGATTCAGGACAACCTGGGCTGAGCCAATGCGTTTTGCTGTTCTCGGTAGCGGTAGCCAAGGGAACGGCACGCTGGTCGCCCACGACGACACGTATGTACTGGTGGACTGTGGTTTCTCGTTAAAAGAAACCGAGCGGCGCCTGCTGCGCCTGGGGGTTCACCCCTCGCAGCTGAGCGCGATTCTGGTGACCCACGAACATGCCGACCACGTGCATGGCGTGGGTTTGCTGTCTCGGCGCTACAATCTTCCGGTGTACCTCAGTCGCGGCACCTTGCGCGGGATGCGCAAACCCATTGAACCCGCAGGCTTCCTGGCCGGTGGTGAGCAACTGCAAATTGGTGCGTTGAGCATCGATGTGATTGCAGTGGCGCACGACGCCCAGGAGCCGACGCAATATGTATTCAGTGATGGTCAGCGGCGTTTCGGCGTGCTCACCGACCTGGGTTCTTACTGCTCGAAGGTGCTGGACGGTTACCGCGATCTCGATGCGTTGATGATCGAGTCCAACCACTGCCGAGACCTGCTGGCTCGCGGTCATTACCCCTACTTTCTCAAGCAGCGGGTGGGTGGCGAACTGGGACATTTGAACAATCACCAGGCGGCGTACCTGGTGTACGAGTTGGGTTGGCAAGACCTGCAACACCTGGTCCTGGCCCACTTGAGCAGCAAGAACAACCTGCCGACGCTTGCCCGGCAATGTTTTGTCGACACCCTAGGGTGCGACCCGGACTGGCTGCAACTGGCCGATCAAGATTCAGGGCTCGACTGGCGACACATCGCCTAGCCCACCTCACTCAAAGCGGAGCCCATCATGGAAAAACGTGAAGAACTCTACCGCGGCAAAGCCAAGTCGGTTTACAAGACCGACGACGCCAACCGCCTGATCCTGCTGTTTCGCAACGACACCTCGGCGTTCGACGGCAAGCGCATCGAACAGCTTGATCGCAAGGGCATGGTGAACAACAAGTTCAACGCCTTCATCATGCAGAAACTCGAAGAGGCCGGCATTCCGACCCAATTCGACAAACTGCTGGGCGACAACGAGTGCCTGGTCAAGAAGCTCGACATGATCCCGGTCGAATGCGTCGTGCGTAACTACGCCGCCGGCAGCCTGGTCAAGCGCCTGGGCGTTGAGGAAGGCCTCAAGCTCAACCCCTACACCTTCGAACTGTTTCTGAAGGACGACGCCAAGGGCGACCCGTTCATCAACGAATCCCACGTCGTGGCATTCGGTTGGGGCACCGCTGAGCAACTGGCGCGCATGAAGGAGTTGTCCCTCAAGGTCAACGACGTGCTGAGCAAGCTGTTCGACGACGCCGGCCTGCTGCTGGTGGACTTCAAACTCGAATTCGGCGTATTCCACGACGGCTCCATCGTCCTGGGCGACGAATTCAGCCCGGACGGCTGCCGCCTGTGGGACAAGGACACCAAGAAGAAGATGGACAAAGACCGCTTCCGCCAAGGCCTCGGTGACGTGATCGAAGCCTACGAAGAAGTCGCCAATCGTCTTGGTGTACCGCTTTAATCGACGCAAGCATCTGATAGCACGGAAAAAAATCTCGCACCGAGCTTTGCTTTCCTGAGTCACGCTGTTATGATGCGCGCCGTTGGAGAGATGCCAGAGTGGCCGAATGGGACGGATTCGAAATCCGTTGTACCTTCACCGGTACCTAGGGTTCGAATCCCTATCTCTCCGCCATTACATAGGAAAAGCCCCGTAGCTGAATAAGCTACGGGGCTTTTTCGTTTCTGACGTTTGGTTTAGGGCAAAGATAAGTGACTGGGGTTTCTTTTACGTAGCCGGTCGACGCCACGTTCTGAAAAACGATTCTGGCTTTCACTTCGCTGCAATGCGGAACGCAGTCTTGGAAGTCCGCTGGGTACGCTGATGCGCTTTGGTGGGCTTGTGCCTCATGGCACGCCGAGCGAGAGGGGTTTGCTCGTTGGAGCTAGCTGGTCCCGATCACACTACGCCGTAGGTTGCGGCGGCAGTGGCCTGGTCGCAGCATCAAGACGAGCAGGACCGGCGGTTAGCCAAGTTGGTGAGCTTGCGTTACTTGCCGGAGCGGGAGTTGTCTGTTGCTGAGCAGATACGGCTGCTGGGCTCGAAGCTGAGAGATAGAACTTATCGCAATTGGGTGCAACGGATGCATGAGCAGGTCATGGTGGAACTGTCACGGCGTGCGGAGCGACGTGTTGCCCTGATCATCTGTCTGGAGTAAATACTTCAACCTTGTATCGAGGCCGCACCAACCAGGCAATAAAAAGCATGCCCGTTTTTCGCTTTGCTGGTTTTCCGCTGCGGCGTAGAACGTTGCAAGGTTGTGCGCTCTGCGCACTCAACCAGCCAATGCGTTCAACACATGCACCGGGTCATTGTGGATCGCCTTCAGCAACGCCTTAGCTGGCCCGGTTGGGTCTCGGCGACCTTGCTCCCAGTTACGCAGCGTACCCAGTTGAACATCAATCAACGCTGCGAATTTAGCTTGGGTCAGCCCGGTCGCCTTACGAATTTCTTTGACCCGCATTGCGTCAACGTGAAACTCGCGGGAAGGCTCACGTTCACCGCGCAGGATCTCGTTCATTTCCTCAACGCTTTCCATCAGTTCATCAAAAAATTTGCTCATGGTTATCTCCAGTGTTCGATTGCAACCTTCAACGATTTACGCTCGTCAGCGGTAAGGTCCTGCTGTTCGTTTTTGGGGTAGATCATCAAAAAAACGATCTTTGATGCCGAGACGAAGTGGTAGTAAATCACCCGCGCTCCACCTCGTTTGCCGTGGCCCTTGGCCGCAACCCGAATCTTGCGCACTCCGCCTGTGCCTTCAATTACATTACCGGCTGATGGATTCACGATCAGCACATTCTGAAACGCCATATAGGTATCGTCGTCGAGCAGTTCTTTGACGCGACGGGTGAAGCCTGAAGTTTCAATGAAAATCATCGCTAATGTACGCCATTGGCTTAGTTTTGGGCAATGCTAATCCCGGATCCGTCAGCGGGCATCCGATGAGTTGTAACTGGTTTTTAACGAGTCTTGATGCGTCGGAGGACTGTCTATAATGCCATCCATTAAAGACCCTACCGCTTTGGCCAATACCCTCGCATGGCTGGTTCAATACGCTCCAGTCATCTACGCCACAAGCCCTTGAGCATTGATTTCTGCGCTAAGAATCATCTACCGGGGCGGTACTCGAAAACCCAAAGTCTTTTAGGTGTCCCCACTCCACGTTAAAATCCAAAACCATTGAGATAGAAAGCTTGAAGCGGCCTCCTGGGTCGCTTCAAAGCGTTCGAATCCCTAGCTCTGCGCCATTACATAGAAAAAGCCCCGTAGCTGAATAAGCTACGGGGCTTTTTTGTTTATCAGTATTTCCACCTGCTTCCTTTGGACAACTGGCGGACGCTGTCTCCTCGCTCATCACGATCACGGCTACAGGTCATCGATAGAAGTCCTAATCCGTTGAGGCGCTGCCAAGCGCTCCTGAACGGTAGCCTGTAAGCCTTCATCGTCTTCAATCATCAAGGCCGGTTCGAACGGTAATTGAGACTTTAGCGGGCGCTTTTTATCTGTTTCCTTCACCGTCTCCCTCGGCCTCTTCCTTGCCTCAGCTTCTGTCACGTATTCCCCAGTAACCGCATCACGATACCTGCTTGGCATAAACGCTCCTTATCAGCCCGTCGCCACCTTGGCGACTCTTTCGAGGCTAGTTCAGGCGCTTGGGTGCACAAGCTTCAGTGTGTGTGCGCTCATTACCGAGCCGAAAAAAAGCCTGCTGAACACAATGCCCAGCAGGCTTTTTAGCGGAGCCTGTTTCGATCAGGCAGCCTGAGCCACCAAGCTATTACTCACCTTACGCCCCAACACCAACACCGTCACAAACCCGGCCCCCACCAACGCCGTGGCCAGGCTCAGCAGCACCGCGCTGCCCATCTGGTCGACGATGCGGCCGCCGAAGAACGAGCCCAGTGCAATGATCACCTGGAACAGGGCGACGAACAGTGGCATGCCACGTTCCACATCCTTGGGCGCCACCACAAACATCCAGATACTGGCGCAGGCCGGGAAGGCGCCGAAGGCGAAGCCCCAGAGTGCGATCAACATCGAGGCGCCGGTCATGCCGGTGGCGAAGTGGGGGAACAGCGCGGTGCTGGTGCCGATCATCAGCGCTACCAGCAACAGGGTGTGACGCACGCTGCGGTTGGCGGCGAAGCCGGCGAACACGTTACCCATCACTCCCGCCACGCCGTAGAGCAGCAACAGCGAGCCAATGGTCGGGCCATCGAAGCCGGAGCTGTTTTTGAAGAACGGCGCCACATAGGTATAGGCCGCAAAGTGCGCCAGGCCAATCAGCAAGACGGCGATCAACCCGACCCGCGCTTGGGGGTTGATAAATAACGCAGGCAGGTCTCTTACGAGAATGGCCTTTTCCGGGTTGAGACGAGGCAGCAGGAATACTTGCGCAAGCAACACCGGCACGCCGACCAATGCGGTGACCAGGAACGTCATGCGCCACCCCATCAGGCCACTCAGCCAAGTGCCTACGGGCACGCCGAGTACGGTGGCCAGGGTCACGCCCATCATGATGATCGAGGTGGCCTTCGCTACACCCACGCCTTTGGGGGCGAGGCGGCCGCTGAGGGCGATGGCCGTTGCCCAGAACCCGCCGATGCTGATGCCCAGCAGTACGCGGCCGAACAGCAACAGGTTGAAGTCGCTGGCATAAGCCACGACCGAGTTGGCGATGATCATGATCAGCGTCAGGCCGATCAGCAGGTAGCGACGGTCCATGGTGCCAATGAAAACCGACAGCAAAGGCGCGGCGAGGGCGGCCATGATGCCAGGTAGAGTCACCATCAGGCCGGCATGGCCGGCACTGATGCCAAGGTCACTGGCGACGTCGTTGAGTACGCCCACCGGCAGAAACTCACTGGTCACCAGGGCGAAGGCACCCACGGCGACCGAGAGGATGGCCAGCCACTGCTGTTTGACGCTTTGTTGATTATGCTCGGGGCGGCCGTGCGGGGCCTGTGTGGCACTTGGCATGGTGAGGGTTCCAAGGTGAATGTCGCCTGAGGCCAGGCGAGGGGAAAGGATTGGGGAGCGATTATAGGAACCGGGGTGGGTAATCGCGCAGGCGCTCGTTTCGATAGTAATCATCAGTGCAATCGATGCGATGCCAGGCTTGCGTGATATCTTTATGCTATCACGCGTCGTGATGGTCACGGAGGATGGTATGAAGAAGCTGTCGTTGCTGGGTTTGCTGGTGGTATTGGCCGTTAGCCCGCTGTATGCGATGGGGTGTCCGAAGGGCACGCATCCGGTTGGGGGGACGGGGTCGCATCATAAGGGTGGGACCTGCCAGTAGGTCGCTTGTGTCATTACCCTGCGAGATTCAAGAGACAAAAAAGCCTGCCGAGCCCAATACTCTGCAGGCCTTTACGTACGGTTGTAGATGATCAGCCTGCATCTTCCGTTAGGCATGTTTTACTGGCTTGATCAGGCTTTCGGCGGGAATTCCAAACATTTCGTGCAGCTTCCAGATCATCGGCAATGTCAGCGCTCGTTTTCCATTCAACACTTCATAAACCCGATTTTGACGACCAATCGCAGGCACTAGATCAGCTGCCGATAGCCCGGATTGTTCCATCCTGAAACGAATGGCATCGATCGGACTAGGGAGGTCTACGGGGAAGTGCTTTGCTTCATAGGCCTCGATCAGGGTGATCATCACATCAAAATAATCACCTTCGGGCGTGCCGGGTTCGGGCTCATTGTCAAATAGCGGGGAAACAGACTTGAGTGCGTCCCTGTAGTCCTGTTCGGTGTGGATAGGTCGGATTTTCATGGGTTACTCCGTTTCAACGGTATCAGCGTCAATAGCGTCGTACTGCTTATGCATGCCGATGAACTTGATGTAGAGGGCGCCGTAGCGGTAAGCCACCGCGACCACCAGCCGGTAGTCGTTACCTTTGATGTTGAATACGACTCTTCGGCTCTTGAGGATGCTCGCGCTGCGAAATTGGTCTTTGATGTCAGTCGGTGCTGACCATGCGGCGTTTTTTGCCTCGTCTATCCAGGCCAGCAGGGATTGTTCTGAGTCCGGGTACTTCTGCCAAAACGTCTTAAGTTGGCTGATCGCGATAATTCTCATTGGGAGATCCTAGTCCCGTAGTGGGACTTGTGCAAGCAGAGGCTGCTGTGACTGTTATTCCCTTCGTCCGCGGCGATCTCGTTTCCCGGTGGGCTCCTCCCTAAAGTCCGTACCCGTGCGGCCGAAATGCTCTCATACGATGTCGTATCCCAATAAGAGAGCCCCCCGAAAATGTCCCTTCGCAGCCTGTCCATCGCCCGCCGTGCGGGTCTGGGTTTTGCCCTGATTGCTTTGCTGGTGGCCCTGCTGGGTTTTTTTGCGCTCTCGAACATGGCCAGCATCCGCGCCAATGCCGTGCAGGTTGAAAGCGGGTTGGTGCCGAAGATGCGGATGGTGTCGGATATCCGCGAAATCATGCTGCGCATTCGTACGATCTCACTGCGCATGGCGCTGGACCCGAACCCGGCGGGCATCGCGCAATACCGTAGCCAGATGGACACCCGCAGCCAGGACCTGACAAAGCGGCTGGCCGACCTCAATGCCGTGATCGACACCCCCGAAGTGCGCACGCTATACGACCAGTTCCAGGTGTCGCTGCGCCAGTACCAGCAGGGGCTGGCCCAGTCGTTTGTGCTGGCCGACAAGCAGCAGAGTGCCGAGCTGAACAAGCTCTTGTTGGTGGACATGAAAACCGTGGTCGATGGCTCCGGTGCCCAACTCAATGCCCTGGCCGACTATTACAACGCCCAGATCAACCAGCAGGGCCAGGCGGCCGAGTCGCAGTACAGCCGTTCGCGCACCATGGTGTTTGGCTTTGTGATCCTGGCAGGCTTGAGTACAGTGGCCCTGGCCTTGTTGCTCACCCGCAGCATCGTCGGGCCGTTGGGGCAGGCGATGCGCGCGGCGGAGAACGTTGCTAAAGGGGATTTGACCCAGAACGTCGAAGTCACGGGTAACGATGAAGTGACCCGCCTGTTGGTGGCGCTGCAGTCCATGCAAGGCAGTCTGCGCAATACCTTGCAACTGATCCGCCAGTCCGCCGCACAAATGGCGGCGTCCGCCACCGACCTCAATAGCATTACCGACCAGAGCAGCCGCAGCCTGCAAAAACAGACCGCCGAAATTGAACAGGCCGCCACGGCGGTCAACGAGATGACGTCCGCTGCCGACGAGGTTGCACGCAATGCGGTGTCGACCTCCGAATCCACTCGCCTCTCCAACGAGACCGCGCGCGAAGGCCAGCATCGTGTGGGTGAAACCGTCAGCGCGATCCAGGCCCTGAGCAGCAACATCGGCGAAACCTCGACCCTGGTGCAAAACCTGGCCGAGCAGTCGCGGGATATCGGCAAGGTGCTGGATGTGATTCGATCCATCGCCGAGCAAACCAACCTGCTGGCCCTCAACGCCGCTATCGAGGCGGCGCGTGCGGGCGAGTCGGGCCGCGGCTTCGCGGTGGTGGCCGATGAGGTGCGTGCGTTGGCCCATCGTACCCAGCAATCGACCCTGGAGATCGATCAGATGGTCACCGCCATGCGCACCGGTTCCAACGAGGCGCTGGTGTCGATGCAATCGAGCACCCAGCGCGCCACCGACACCTTGACCCTGGCCGAGGGGGCTGGGGGCGCCTTGAGCCAGATCACTGAGTCCATCGACCAGATCCACCAGCGCAACCTGGTGATCGCCAGCGCCGCCGAGGAACAGGCCCAGGTGGCCAAAGAGGTGGACCGCAATATCGTCAATATCCGCGACTTGTCTGCGCAGTCGTCTTCGGGCGCTGGGCAGATCAATGGTTCAAGCCATGAACTGGCGCGGTTGGCCGTTGCGCTCAACGAAGCCGTGGCGCGGTTCCAGCTGTAGTTACTCGGGCGTCAGTTCCAACACCCGGTCCCGCCCGCCCTCAGCCAACAGATACGTTCCCCGCCCCGTCGGCACAATCGACTGGGGCGCCTTCAAGAATGAAAGAACCGTCTGTTGGCGCCCCTGCTTATCAATCAGCAACAACCGCGCGCGGTGCGTGGCGTCTTCATTGATCCACAAGCCGCGCTCATCGCACATCAGGAATGTCGGCTGGTTCAGGTTGCTCAGCACCACAGGGTCGCTGCCGTCGGCGGTCAGCTCGCGCACCACGCCCTTTTGCTTCTCGTTGTAGAGCAGGCGCCCGTCGGTGCAGCGCACAATGGCTTCGCCTTCCTGCACCTGGTCGCGCAGCACGGTCAGGGATTGGTCGCTCCAGCGATAACGCAGTAGGCGCCCAGCCGGCTTACGGTCTTCGATGGCGTAGAGGTCGTCGCCCTCAACCCACAAGCCTTGCACGCTGTCACCTTGGAACAGTTCGGTGACCACCCCGTCCTTGTAGAAGCTTACGGGCAAGTCGGCAGACTCCTGGCTGAACACCCACCCGCCGTGGGTGGGGACGATGCCGTCGGGTTTTGACAGGTTGGCCACCACCACCTCACGCGACCCGTCGGGGTGGATGCGCACGATGCTGCCCTTACCTTTGTCGAGTTCCTGGCTGACCATCAGCGAGCCGTCGGGCAATGGCATCAACGAAGCGGCCTTGGGCACATCGTGGTGCACCACCTGAACGCGCCAGCCGCTGGCGGCACTGACAGGATAGAAGCTTTGCCAGGCAAAGAAGCCCAGGGTGGCGACGCACAGCAGGCCAAGGGTGTACGCACAGAAGCGCAGCGCCGGGTGGGTTTTGCGAGGTAGGGTCATTGATCAGTGCCAGCAGTCAGTCGGAGGAAAGTCGCAGGGGCGACCACCCTACCAAGGCTGACGCTGAACTTCACCCATGGGTGCATAGGTATCGACACAACGATCAAACCTGACCAACCCCAAAGCTCTGGCTCTGGCTCTGGCTCTGGCTCTGGCTCTGGCTCTGGCTCTTGATTTGGCTTTGGATCTTGATCTCAGGCGCCCCGTTAACCACGCTGGCCGAACGCAGGCTTGAATCCGTGGGTAACCCGGCAGGACGCCGGGTTAGCCGCCCCGCGCCATGGATGGCGCGTGGCGGCGGCCCACGGATTCAAGCCGGAGTGAGGGCACACCGAGCCTAGGCGAGGTGCCGAGTGGTGGGGCAAGAGCCCTTTTGGTTACTTTTGGGGCTCTTTTCCAAAAGTGACTCGCCGTAAGGGCGAAACCCATATCAGCCATCACCGAAACAACGGATATGTACTCCGCCCAAACCCCTTCAGCGCCTAACGCACAGCTATCGCAGGCAAGCCAGCTCCCACAGGTCCAGTGCAACACTAAAATTTTTATTTGATTGCAGTTAACCCGTGCTGCTTGAAATAAATCACCAAAAAAACAACAGATTGTGGTTATAGGTATTATCTTTCAGGTTTTTTCTAATAAAGATAGCAAGTAGCTTTTGCCTGTTTCGTTTAGTGTTTGATCCACTAAACGCGGGTGGAACGGCGACGTCGGCCATCAACCTTCGTCACTGCCGGAAAATGGAGAATTCCCGAGATGAACGCACATACCCCATTGGCGGCCCTTGCAGGTAACTATGGTCATGGCGACATCGTAGCCGCGCATCGGCATGAAGAGGGTCAACTGGTCTATGCCATTAACGGTGTGATGCTGGTGTCGGTCGTCGGGACCACTTGGGTGGTGCCTTCGGCGCATGCGCTTTGGGTCCCTTCGGGGGTGGAGCACCAGATCCGCATGACCGGCGAGGTGCGCATGCGCACCTTGTTGATCTCACCGGGCGCGCACCGGGCGTTGGCAGAGGAATGCCACGTTCTCAAGGTTTCGCCGTTGCTGCGCGAGTTGATCATCGCCGCAGCCGATGAACCTGACACTGCACCGGCCTTGTTGCGCCATGCGCAGATTGTCGACCTGATCTTCTCGGAGCTCGACAGGGCGCAGAGGGTGCTGGCGCATGTGCCGATCCCTGATGAGCCAAGGCTCAAGTCGCTGTGTGCCGACTTTATCGACAACCCTTCGCAGGAGTCGAAACTGGAGAGCTGGGCGGTGCAACTCAACATGAGTTCGCGCACCTTGGCGCGGCTGTTCCAGAAAGAACTGGGCATGACTTACGGCGAGTGGCGCAAGCGCACTCGGCTGCTGCTCAGCCTGCAACGGCTGGCCAGCGGTGTCTCGATCCTGGAAGTGGCATTGGAGCATGGTTACCAGAGCCCAAGCGCGTTCACTGCAATGTTCAAGCGCACAATGGGCTACACGCCGAGCAACTTCCGCCTGGTCTGATACTCCCCGCCCCGTGGCCGCCTGCGATAAGGCGATCTACTGGCACGTTGTCCAAATCGAAACGATGGTTGTCTGGAACACGGGAGATACGCAGCCCAGTGCTCTCTTAACCTGCGCCTCTACTTGGCATTCTGGGTTTTTTCGATGGGTTCGCCTTATTTCTGTACACGACAGGGTCGTCTTTCGCTGCTGGGTGTGGCGGTCGGCTTGCTGGCAGGTTGTTCCTCTTGGGTTGCTCATACACCCGCACAGCCACACGCGCAGCCCATCAATGTCCTGAGTCGTCTGCCGCAGGGTGTTTCGGCCCAAGCGTTACCCGACCATTGGTGGCAGTTGTATAACGATCCGCAACTCGACGCGCTGGTGCAGCAGGCATTGCTGCACAACCGCGACCTGGCGGCGGCCCAGGCCCATGTGCAATCGATGCTGGCCGGGATCATGCAGGCCGATGCCGAGCGGTGGCCGTCGACCCAGGCCTCATTGGGCGCCGAGTACGGCAAGACGGCCGATGATCAGACCCTGGCCAAGGCTACCGATAGCCACGCACCGTCACAGTGGGCGTTCAACCCAGGCGTTGAACTGGCGTATCAAGTGGACGTCTGGGGGCAGGTTCAGCGCAGCATCGAGCGGGCCCAGGTTCAGGCGGCTGCCGCCCAGGACGCCGAAGACGTGTTGCGCATCACGGTGGTGACGCAGACCACTCGCGCCTACGTCAATACCTGCGCCCTGGGCGCGCGGGTCAAGGTCCAACGCCATTCGCTGGAGGTCGTGGGGCACAGCTTGGCGTTGATCGACCGCCAGCGTCAGGCCGGTGTGGTCACCGATCTGGAATACACCCGCATGCAGGCGTTGCAGGGCGAAACCCTGGCGCTGCTGCCGATGTTGCAAGCACGCCGGCAAGCGGCCCTGTACGAACTGGCGATGCTCACCGGCGTGGCCGACCTGGAACAAGGCGCTGGCGCGGCCTCCTGTGAGGCGGTACCGCAACTCAATGCCGAACTGCCGGTGGGCGACGGCTGGCAATTACTCACGCGTCGGCCCGATATTCGCCAGGCCGAGCGAGCGTTGCAGGCGGCCACGCTCCAAGTGGATATCGTCCAGGCCGACCTGTATCCGAAGGTGACCTTTGGCGCTTCAGTGTCCTCATCCGCCAACAAACCCCATGAGTTGGCAGACAGTAGCGCGGTGATGTTTGGCATCGGCCCGCTGATTTCCTGGCAATTCCCCAACTGGCGTGCCAATCGCGCGCGGGTCAACCAGGCCAAGGCGTTGGAGCAGATGGAGGTGGCGACATTCGAGGCCCTTGTGCTCAAGGCGCTCAAGGAAGTACGCCAAGCCCTTGCGTTGTACGACGGCGAGCGTCAGCGCCACGCCGCCTTGAGCCAGGCCCTGGAGAGCAGCCGTCAGGCCTACCGGCTGGCCCAGTTCAATTACAGCGCCGGCGCTATCGACTTTCTCGACGTGCTCGACAGCGAGCGTGAACTGATTCGCTTGCAGGCCATACGTGCCGATGCCGATGGCCAGCTGTTGCAGCGCCAGATCAGCCTGTTTCGCGCGCTGGGTGGCGGTTGGCAACCTTCCGCTGCCGCTACCCAGACCGTTGCCCGCAGCGCAGCTTCCGTCAATCTTTCCGGTACCCAGCCATGAATATCGCTGTCGATGAAAAAAACGTTGTTCAGGATGAGCACCTCATTCAGGCGCGCAAGCACCGGCGCAAACGCAACCTGATCCTGCTGGGAGGCGTTGGGCTGTTGATCGCAGCGGTGGCGTTCGGGGTGTACTGGATGACCGTGGGGCGTTATCTGCAACAGACCGATGATGCCTATGTGCGTGCTGATTGGGTTCCCATCAGTGCGAAGGTCTCCGGGTATGTGGCCCAGGTGCTGGTGGAGGACGATCAACCCGTCAAAGCGGGGGATGTGCTGGTGCGCATCGAGGCGCGTGACTACCAGACCCGCTTGGCGCAGGCCCGTGCGCAGCTGGCTGAAACCCAGGCCTCGGTGGCGGCGCAACAGGCCAACCTGCACGTCACCGACAGCCTGATCGCCGAGCAAAAGGCCGGCGTTGCCCAGGCCCAGGCCCATACCCGCAGTGTGGCTGCCGAGCTGCACCGCGCAAGCCTCGACCAACGCCGCTACGACGGCTTGGTGCGCGAACACGCCGCCAGTGCCCAGCGCCTGGAAACCGCGGCCGCCAGCTACTCCCAGGCCAATGCCGCGGTAGACATTGCCAAGGCCATGCAACGTCAACAGGAAGCCCGGTTGACCGTTGCCCTCAGTCGGCGCCAATTGGCCCAAGCGTCCGTTCAGCAACAGATTGCCCGGCGCAGCCAGGCCGAGGCGCAGTTGGACCTGGCGACCCATGCGCTGCAAGACACCCTGATCCGCTCGCCCATCGACGGAGTCGTGGGGCAGCGCAAGGTGCGCACTCGCCAATACATCGCCCCCGGTTTGCCGCTGCTGGCGGTCGTGCCCTTGCAGCAAGCCTATGTGGTGGCCAATTTCAAGGAAACCCAATTGCGCGACATGCGCGCCGGCCAGGCCGTAGCTATCAGCATCGACAGCTACTCGGGGCGCAAGCTCAAGGGCCATGTGGTGAGTTTCTCGCCAGGTTCCGGGGCCGTGTTCGCACTGTTGCCATCGGATAACGCCACCGGCAACTTCACCAAGATCGTGCAGCGCTTTCCGGTGAAAATCGTGATCGATGAGCATGACAAAGGCGGGCCTATCCTGCCGGGCATGTCGGTGATCACCACCGTTGATACGCGGCCAGCCAAGCAGGGTGCGGCACATGACTGAAGTCGCTGAAAAGGCCGTCGCCTTTCGCGCCTGGGTGGCGGTGATCGGCGGATTGTTCGGCTGTTTCATGGCCGGCATGAACGTGCACGTGACCAGCGCCGCGCTGCCGGAAATCGAAGGCTCCCTGGGGGCGACATTCGAGGAGGGCTCGTGGATCTCCACCGCGTACCTGGTCGCGGAAATCGTGATGATTCCGCTGACTGCCTGGCTGGTTCAGGTGTTCTCCCTGCGCCGCGTGATGCTGGTGGGGTCGTTTGTGTTTCTGGTGGCGTCTATTGCCTGCTCCTGGGCACCCAACCTGGAAGTGATGATCATCATTCGGGTGATCCAGGGCGCCGCTGGCGCGGTGCTGATCCCCTTGTCATTCCAACTGATCATCACCGAGCTGCCGCCCAGCAAGATTGCCATGGGGATGGCCTTGTTTGCCTTGTCCAACAGTGTTGCCCAGGCCGCCGGACCGTCCATTGGTGGCTGGCTGACGGATGCTTATTCCTGGCGCTGGATTTTCTACCTGCAACTCGTCCCGGGTGTGCTGTTGCTGCTGGCGGTGGCATGGTCCATCGATGCCAAACCCATGCAGTTGGGCCTGCTCAAGCGCGGCGACTGGGGCGGGATCCTGGCGATGATCGTCGGCCTGGGCGGCTTGCAGATCGTGTTGGAGGAGGGCGGGCGCAAGGACTGGTTTGGCTCCGATTTTATCGTGTGGATGTCCCTGATCGCCGGCATCGCCCTGCTGTACTTCGTGCTTTCGCAATTGTATGGCAGCCGCTCCTTCATCAACCTGCGTCTGCTCAAACGCTACAACTTCGGGGTGGCCAGCGCGGCAATGTTCATTTTTGGTGGAGCGACCTTCGGCCTGGTATTCCTGGTGCCCAATTACCTCTCCCAGATGCAGGGCTACAACGCCCGGGAAATTGGTATCAGCCTGATCGCCTACGGCATGGTGCAATTGGTGCTGGCGCCGTTCATGCCACGCCTGATGAAGTGGCTCAACCCGAAACTGATGGTCGCCAGCGGTTTTTTTATCATGGCCCTGGGCTGTTACCTCGGTGCGCACCTGGATGTCGATAGTGCCGCCAACGTGATCATTCCTTCCACGGTGGTGCGTGGCATCGGCCAGCCACTGATCATGGTGGCGCTGTCGGTGCTGGCGGTGTCCGGCCTGGCAAAAGATGAAGCCGGCTCCGCTTCCGCCTTGTTCTCGATGTTGCGCAACCTGGGCGGGGCGGTGGGTACCGCCGGGTTGACGCAGGTCGTCGCCATGCGCGAGCGCTTTCACTCTGAGCGGGTGGGGGAGTCGATCACGTTGTTTTCCCCATCCTTGCAGGAACGCGTGCAGGCCAGCATGGCCGACAGCGAAGCGTTTATCTTCAACCAACTGTTACCTGCCCAACAGCAGGTGCTGGAGGGGCTGATCCATACCGTACGTCGTGAGGCGTACTTGATGGCCTACAGCGATGCGTTCTACCTGTCGTGTATCGCGTTGATCGTGTGTGGTGCGGCGGCCTTGGCATTACGTGACGCCAGAGCCTAAGGCTGTGATTGCAGACCCTGGCGAATCTTCTCGAGCAATTCATTGATATGAAAAGGCTTGGTGATCAGGTCCATGCGTTCACCGAGAAAGTCTTGCCGGTTTGCCGCATTTTCGGCGTACCCGGTCATGAACAGGATCGGCAGGTCGCTGCGCAGTTCACGGGCGACATCCGCCAGTTCCCGGCCGGTCATGTAGGGCAGGCCGACATCGGTGAGCAGCAGGTTGATCGTCGGGTCGGCTTTCAGGTACGCAATCGCTTCGTCACCGTCCGCTGCCAGGCTGCAGTGGTAGCCCGCGTCGATCAACACTTCGGCAACAAAGCCGCGTACGGACGGCATGTCTTCGACCACCAGGATGTGCTCGCCATGGGTCACTCCCTGCGGCGTCAATGTCTTGATGGTCGGGTTGGCGGGGCCATCCGCTGCGGGCAGCATGATGGTCACTTCGGTGCCTTGGCGGGTCACGCTGCGGATCTGTGCGTCGCCACCGGACTGGCGGGCAAAACCGTAGATGGTCGACAGCCCCAGGCCCGTACCCTGGCCGATGGGCTTGGTGGTGAAGAACGGATCGAAGACTTTGTCGATCACGCTGTGCTCGATGCCCACGCCGTTGTCCCGGACCGACAGGGCGATGTAGGGGCCATTTTCGAGCTTGAGGTTGCCGTTGGAATACGCCGGGTAAGTGGTGACCCAGATGTTGCCGCCTTGTGGCAGGGCATCCCTGGCGTTGATTACCAGGTTCAATACCGCGCTTTCCAGTTGGATCGGGTCCACCATGGCCACGGCCGGGTTGGTGGTCAGCTCCAGCTTCAGCGCAATGTTTTCGCCAATGGTGCGCACCAGCAATTCCTCCAGGGAACGGATATGCGCGTTGATATCGATGGGGCGCGTGTCCAACGGCTGCTGGCGGGCGAAGGCAAGCAGCCGGTTGGTCAGGCCAGCGGCGCTCAGGGCAGAACTCAGGGCTGCGTCGGCGTAACCCAGGACTTTATCGGTGCGCTGGCTTTCGATGCGCCTTTTGATCAGTTCCAGGCTGGTGATGATGCCGGTCAGCAAGTTGTTGAAGTCATGGGCGATACCGCCGGTGAGCTTGCCCAGGGCGTCCATCTTCTGAGCCTGGAGCAGTTGCGCTTCGGTGCGCGCCAACTGGCTGGCCGCGTTGGCCAGTTCGGCCTGCTGGTGGCGTTCGCGATGGCGATGTTCGGTCACGTCCTCGACAAACACCAAGCTCAGGTCGGCACGGCGGTAGGGCGAAATCTGCCATTCGGTTTCACGCACCTGCCCGTCGACCTTCATCTGCAACGTGCCTTTCCAGCGCTCACCGGCCGATAGGCGCAGGCACAGTTCCTGGATCACCGAGTACTGATCGGCTGCGAAGCATTCGAGCAGGGCGTCGGGGTTGAGGTTGTCGTGAATCAGTTGGGCGAAGGCGTGGTTGCATTCGTGGACCTTCAGGTGCGCGTCCATCACCGCGATCGGCGCGCTGATATTGAAGAAGATCTCGCGAAAACGGGCCTCGCTTTCACGCAGCGCATATTCGGTATCCCGTACCCGCAGCAGGGTACGCAAGGTCGCCAGCAACACCTCGGGATCGATAGGGTGAATCAGGTAGGCGTCGGCACCGGCGTCCAGGCCGGTAATGATGTCGCCGGTCTCGATGGAGGCGGCCGAAACGTGCACCACGGGCAACAAGGCGGTGGCCGGGTCGGTGCGCAGGCGGCGCACGATATCGAAGCCGCTCATGTCCGGCAGGTTCACGTCCAGGATCAGAGCGTCGATGGGTTCCGAGGCGATCAGGTCCAGGCCTTCCTGGCCCGTGCCGGCCTCAAGCACCTGGTAATGATGACGTTCAAGGCGCCGCCGCAGGGCGTAGCGCGTGGCCGCGTTGTCGTCGACGATCAGCAGTTGAATCTCACGTTTCATCGACGTTCTCGCAGGCAAGGGAAAAAGGAATGATCACAAAAAACAGCGAGCCCACGCCCGGCGTACTTTCCACCCCCACCCGACCACCGAGCAGTTCGCCAAAGCGCTTGCACAACGACAGCCCAAGGCCGGTACCGCGCAGGCGTTTTTGCAGCGGTGAGTCGATTTGGGAAAAGTCCTCGAACAGGTTGTTATGCAGCTCTACGGGTATACCCAGGCCCGTGTCCTGCACCGCAAAGCGGATCTCGTGTTCATTTTCCATGCACGCCGACACCCGCACTTCGCCGTGCTGGGTGAACTTGAGGGCGTTGGAGATAAAGTTGCGCAGGATCTGCGCCAGCTTCTTGTCATCGGTATAGAGCTTGGGCAGGCCGGCCGGTTCTTCGAAGATCAGGTCTACAGACGACGCATCGGCTATCGGTCGGAACATCCCGCGCAAGGCCGAAAACAGGTCGAACATGTCGAACCACGCCGGGGAGATGGTGATGCGCCCGGCTTCGATCTTGGCCAGGTCGAGCAGGTCGTCGACCATCTCGCGCAACTCCCGTGCGGAACTGCGGATGAAGCCCACCTGGGTGTGCTGTTCCGGGCTCAACGGGCCGTCCAGCTCATCGGCCAGCAGGCTGGTGATGCTCAGGATCGACCCCAGCGGGGTGCGAAACTCATGGCTCATGTACGACAGAAAACGGCTCTTGAGGTCCGACGCCTGGCGCAGTTGGTCGGCCTGGGTGTCCAGCTCGGCATACAGCGCCAGCACGCCCTGGTTGGTCTCGTCCAATTCCGTGCGCAGGGCGTCTGCTTCTTGGCGAAGACGCTCGATTTGCGCGGTGAGCGAGGCGGTGGTGTCAGCCATCAATGGCCTCCAAGGCAATCACGAAGACGGTAACGTCATCCCGGCCACGGCAAAAATCACGGTGCAGGATGGCGGCGATCAGGGCCGGGTGACGGTGGGCGAGCCCGGGGTAATCCGAAAGATTCCAGCGTGATTGCAGGCCGTCGCTGTACAGAATCAGCAACTGGCCTGCCACCTGAGCGTAGTCGAAGGGGTGTGCCTTGCGAAACTGCACGCCGACGATGCCAGGGTGGGACGCCAACCCGCGCGACTTGTCTGGGCCGATCAGGCTGGCGCCGATGTTGCCGACACCGGTAAAGCGCAGGTTATCGGCCACGGCATCGTACTGGGCCACGGCCATGGCGCCGCCACGGGTGCCGCCCATGGCGGTATGCATGTCGTTCATCAACACCGTCGCATCCACGAAGGCTGCCTGTGCGAACACCTGCTCCCCAGCCTTGGCGGCTTGCTCTGCCTGCTCGCCATGGCCCAGGCCGTCGGCGACCAGTACGCTGAAGCGCCCCGGTTCGATTGCCAGGTGCCAGGCATCGCCGCAGTGCGGGTCGTTGTGCAGGGAATGCTGGCTGACGCCGTAGCGGATATCTTTCACTGGCGTGTTACGTGGCCATAGCCGGGCCAGGATCGCCGTGCCTCGCGAGTCGGCGTGCACATCGAAAACCTGGGCCTGGCGTGAGATGGCGCCCAGGCCAATGCCTTGGGTGCCACCCGTGGAAAAACCGTCCACCAGGCAGTTGTTCAACTCAAACCCCTGGCCACGGTCGACCGCCAGCAGCTCCACACCACCGTTGCCAGTGGCGCGCAGGTGCAGCGCGCCGTGGTCGGCATGCTTGAGGATATTGCTGGCCAGTTCCGTGGCCACCAGGGCCACGCGGCCGGCATCGGTTTCGTCAAAGCCCAGCTGTTCGGCGAGCTTCTGCGCCACGCGCCGGGTGTGGCCGATCTGGCTTACCTCTTCAATCAACAAGACGTGCGTCAGGGCACTGGGAATGTTCAGGCCCATCGGGTGATCGTCACGCGGGTGCCTTTGCCTGGTGCGGTGTCCAGTTCAAATTCTTCCACCAGGCGCTTGGCCCCGGTGAGGCCCAGGCCCAGGCCGCTGCCGGAGGTCCAGCCGTCGGTCATGGCCAGCTTGAGGTCGGGAATCCCCGGGCCCTCGTCGCGAAAGGTCAGGCGCACGCCGGTGCGGTGGTCTTTCTCGATCACCGCCCAGTCCATATACCCGCCACCGCCATACACCACAGTGTTACGCGCCAACTCGCTGACCGCCGTGACCAGCTTGGTCAGGTCGATCAGGCGCATGCCGCAGTCCTGGGCCAGTTTGCGTACCAATTGTCGAGCCAGCACAACGTCCTGTTCTATCAGCACGGGATGGGTGCCGTTGCTGGCTTGGGTCATGAGTGTTCTACCCGGTCGCGCAACAGTTTCATGCCGCGCTCAACATTCAGCGCAGTGGCTACACCCGGCAAGGTCATGCCCAGTTCCACCAGCGTGATGGCGACAGCTGGCTGCATGCCTACCAAAACGGTCTGGGCGTCCATGATGCGCGACAGGCCGGAGATCGTGCCGATCATGCGGCCGATGAACGAGTCGACCATGTCCAGCGCCGAGATATCGATCAGCACACCGCGCGCCGAAGTGCGGCTGATGCGCTCCGACAAGTCGTCCTGCAGAGTCAGTGCGAGTTGGTCGTGCATGTCCACTTGAATGGTCACGAGCAAGAAGTCGCCCATTTGCAAAATAGGGATGCGCTCCATACTCAAACGGCCTTGGTAACGGTGACGCCCAGGCGCTTGAGGGACAGCGCCAGGGCGTCCGCCAGGTTGGCCTTTGTGATCACGCCTTGCAGGTCGAGGCCCAGGTGGACGATGGTCTGGGCAATTTGCGGGCGCACACCGCTGATGATGCAGTCGGCGCCCATCAGGCGGATGGCCGTCACGGTTTTGAGCAGGTGCTGGGCCACCAGGGTGTCGACGGTCGGCACGCCGGTGATGTCGATAATGGCAATTTCCGCGCCGGTGTCGACGATACGTTGCAGCAGCGACTCCATGACCACTTGGGTGCGTTGGGAGTCCAGGGTGCCGATCATCGGCAGTGCCAGCACGCCATCCCACAACTTGACCACCGGCGTGGACAGCTCCAGCAGTTCTTCCTGCTGACGCTTGATCACCGACTCGCGTGATTTTTGGAAGGTACGGATGGTGTGCATGCCCAGTGCGTCCAACAGTTCGGAAATCTCCCAAATCTGTTCGGCCAGTTGCGCCGGTTGCTCGGCGTATTCGCGTTGCAACAGGGTGAACAGCGGGCCTTTAAGCGCAAAGATGAAACTGGCGGTTTGCTGGGAGTCATGCCCGAGCAGTGCGCGGCTGTGGGAGAGCTTCTCGAGGAACACCCGAGTCTGCGCCCAGTTTTCCTGGTTGATGTTTTGCGAGCCGCCTTGTTGCAGCGCATCGGTCAGCAGGCTGAGAAACTCATTGGCCTGCTGTTTGATGTCATCTTCTTTCAGGTTGCGGGTGGCTCCGGAGGTTTCAAGGCTTTTTACCCAGGCTGTCGACAAATCAGACTTGCTGGCTTGTAGCGCCGTAACGGTGTTCGCGTGAAGTGTTGCCATGGGATGAAGCTCCTTGAATACCTGTGAGATGCAGCGCAATTTATACTAATTCGAACTGTTTTAAATTGTTTCGGGTGGGCCCGGCAGCTAATGCACACGGGCGCGCTGCGCGATGGCAGTGGGGCTCGGTTACTATAGTTATACTCCCTCGATCAGCCAGTGACCCTCCGTGATCATCAACTTCGACCTCAACGACCTCCAAGCCTTCCGCGCCGTCGTGGACAAAGGCAGCTTTCGCGGTGCCGCCGAGGCGATTCGTATCTCCCAGCCGGCGCTGAGCCGGCGTATCGAAAAGCTCGAATCGGCCCTGGACGTGAAGCTGTTCGAGCGCACGACCCGGCGTGTGAGTCTGACCATGGTGGGGCGCGCTTTTCTCCCACAAGTGGAAAGAATATTGGATGACCTGGACATTGCCTTGATGGGCATCAGTAATGTGGCCTCCACGCGCATGGGCAACGTCACCATCGCCTGCGTGCCGTCCACGGCGTACTACTTCATGCCCCACGTGATCTCCGAATTCCACAAGCTGTACCCGAAGATTCGCCTGCGGGTGCTGGATGCCAGTGCCGGTGAAGTGTGCAACGCAGTGGAAAGTGGCGAGGCGGATTTCGGCGTGAGCTTCAGCGGTAGCCTGGCCGATGAAGTCGAGTTCGAGCTGTTGTTGCAGGAGCGCTATGTGCTGGCCTGCCGCCGTGACCACCCGCTGGCCGGGCGCGACAGCGTGCCCTGGGCCGAAGCCTATGAGCATGACTACATCACCGTGGACAAGACCTCGGGCAACCGCTTCCTGCTGGACCAGGCCCTGCGCGGCGTTCGGGTGAAAAAACCGAGTATCTGCGAGACCCACCATGTCACCACGATGATCGGGCTGGTGGAGGCGGGGTTGGGGGTGGCGATGGTGCCGTCGATTGCGATGCCGGCGATTGAACACCCGATCCTGGTCAGCGTGCCGCTGGTGGAGCCCCAGGTAATGCGCAATGTGGGCCTGATAAAACGCCGCGGGCGGACATTGCCGCCAGCGGCGCTGGAGTTGGAGCGGTTGGTGCGCGAGATGCCGTTCCGGTCAGCGTGACACCGAGTCCAGGCCGGTGGATTGCACCACCGGTTGCGCCTCGGGCGAGGCCAGGTACTGCAACAGGGCCTTGGCCTGTTCCGGGTGTTGGGCATTGACCGGAATACCCGCCGCAAAGCGTGTCACCGATTGCACGTCTTCCGGGATCTTGCCGACGTACGTCACCCCCGGCACCGGCAACAGTTCCGCGACCTGCTGCAAGCCCACCTCGTAGTCACCCTTGGCGACCTGTTCGGCCACCGGGATACGTTCGATCATGGTGCCTTTGGCCGGCATGCCGAGTTTCTTGAACAGCTCTTTCTCGACATACACACCGCTGGCGCTGTCCGAATACGCCACGGACTTGGCCTGGCTCAGCACTGCCTTGAGTTCGGCATCGGTGCTGATGGCGGGCTTGGGCGCGCCTTGCTTGACCACCAGGCCGATGCGCGAGTCTGCCAGTTCCACACGGGATGCCTTGTCGACTTTGCCTTGTTTGATCAAATCGTCCAGGGCATAGCCGACCATGATCACCACGTCGGCGTGTTCGCCACGGGCCAGGCGGTTGGGAATCGCTTCCGGCGCCTTACCCATGGACGGGCCGAGGATAGTGTCGAGCGTATCGCCGCTGTGCTGGGCGTACTGCGGGCCCAGCAATTTATAGGCGGCAGTGAAGCCGCCGGAGGTCATCACCTTGAGTTCTTCGGCCTGGGCCGTCAGCGCCAATGCGCCGAGGGCCAGGGCCGTCAGGGTGTTGAGCAGCGGGCGCATCATGCGGCCCCCTGGATCACCTGGCCACGCGCGTTCGCGTGGCGATACAGCGCCAGGGTCGAGCACAGGGCGCAGGCTGCCGCGAACATCATCCAGTAGGCCGGCGAGGCCTTGTCTCCGGTGATGTGGATGAACCAGGTGGAGATCGCCGGGGTGAAGCCGCCGAAGATCGCGGTCGCCAGGCTGTAGGCCAGGGAGAAGCCCGCCACGCGCACTTCCACCGGCATGATCTCGGTAAGGGCCGGGATCATCGCGCCGTTGTACATGCCATAGAGGAAGGAGAACCACAGCAGGGTTTCCAGCATATGGGCAAAGCTCGGTGCGTTCACCACGTAGGACAGGGCTGGGTAGGCAGTCAGCACCGTCAGCACGGTCATGGCGATCAATACCGGCTTGCGGCCAAAACGGTCACTCAACGTGCCGCCGATAGGCAGCCAGACAAAGTTCGACACCGCCACCAGCAAGGTCACCAGCAGCGCATCGGAGGTGCTCAGTTGCAGCACGGTCTTGCCGAAGGTCGGTGCGTACACGGTGATCAGGTAGAACGCGGTGGTGGTCATGGCCACCATCAGCATGCCGCCGATGACCACGGTCCAGTTCTTTACCAGGGTAGCCAGCACTTCGCGCATGGTCGGGCGATGCTTGCGGTTGGCGAACTCTTCGGTTTCCTGCAGGTTGCGCCGCAAGATAAAGATGAACGGGATGATTACGCAGCCGATGGCGAACGGAATGCGCCAGCCCCAATCGGCCACCACGGCAGGTTCCATCCACACGTTCAGGCCGTAGCCCAGTGCGGCGGCGACCACGATGGAGATCTGTTGGCTGCCCGACTGCCAACTGGTGTAGAAGCCTTTGCGGCCAGGGGTGGCCATTTCCGACAGGTACACCGACACACCGCCCAACTCCGCGCCGGCCGAGAAGCCTTGCAGCAGGCGGCCCAGCAGCACCAGCGCAGGCGCCCATAGGCCGATGGTGTGATAACCCGGCACCAGCACGATCAGCAGCGTACCGCTGGCCATGATCGACAGGGTCACGATGAGGCCTTTGCGACGACCGACGTCATCGATGTAGGCACCCAAAATGATTGCGCCCAACGGACGCATCAGGAAGCCCGCGCCGAACACGGCGAAGGTCATCATTAATGACGCAAACTCATTAGCGGCGGGGAAGAACGCGGCAGCAATGTAGGTGGCGTAGAAACCGAACAGAAAGAAGTCGAACTGTTCGAGGAAGTTGCCCGAAGTAACGCGGAATACCGCACCAACTTTCGAGCGGGCAGAGTCGGGCCGGGTAGGGCTAGTCATGGTTTTGTGTCTCCAGCGTTCTTTTTAAAGTGCTTGTTTCGCCTAAGACCGAGAATAGTGGCTGACACATTTAGAAATGATAAGTGACAAATTTGGATTGATTGATGCGTGCTGACTATCAATCGGTGGTGCCGTTGAAAATGCCGGCGCTGTTCTATGCTTGAAGTTGCGACCCATTCTTAAGAACAGGAGATGGACATGACTGACGAGCAGAAACCAAGGGAAGCGCCAAAGGGTGAGCAACCCCGGCGACGTGAGGAAGAAAAGCCACAGACCTGGAAGCATCCAGATGACGGGAAGGAGCTTTCCGAACGGGACCAGGAGTTTCCTTTCAAACACTGATCCGTCAGACGGTGAAGGTCATACCTGTGGGAGCGGGCTTGCCCTAATACCAGTCAGTTAAGGGCGAACGCAGTACCTGCGGCGAGGGAGCTTGCTCCCGCTGGACTGCGCAGCAGTCCCAGGCTTTTTAAGCAAAGAGCTGGGGTCGCTTCGCGACCCAGCGGGAGCAAGCTCCCTCGCCACACTGACGGTGTTTGCCCTTAACTGACTGGCATTAGGGCAAGCCCGCTCACTACAACGGTATCGGGGTGCCTGTGATCTTGCGCAACAGGGGCAACACCTGCGCGCCCACATGAATCGCCTCTTCCAAATGGGGAAAACCCGACAAGATAAAACTGTCCACCCCCAATTGGTGATACTCNAATATGTATCTGACCCTCCGCCATCGCAGGCAAGCCAGCTCCCACAAAAGCCAGCTCCTACTTGGTTTCAATGTTCAGCCTTGAATCGGCGTGCACAACTCGACGAGCGTGCCATCCGGGCAACGCACATAAGACACCACCTGCCCCCACGGCTTGGCACTCGGTGCCGCCAGCTCGGTGGCGCCGTGCGCAATGGCCTTGGCATGGGCGACCAGCACATCCTCGGTCACAAACCCCACTTCCATACCCAGCGGCTGCCGAGAGGTGTGCGCCTCGACATGCCCGCCCTTGAAATTCATCTCCCCCAATTCATGGGCGGCAAACGACAGCGTGGTGTCCCCGGTTTCCAGCTCGCCATAAGTGCCTGATTCATGCAGGAAGCGGCGGTTTAAACCAAAGGCTTTCTCAAAGAAGGCCAGGGAGGCAGCCACGTCGGGTACGTAGATGATGGTGTAGGCAAATTTCATGGTTGAGCAGTCCTTGCTAAAAACTGAATGGGCATTGAGTTATGAAAGCAGCAACGAAAGGGGAAACCCCCATGCCTGCACCAGGAACGCGATCACCGCTGCCAGACACAGGCCGATAAACACGCGCAGCAATGTCCTTGCGGTGGGGTTGGCGATGACTTGGACAACCCAGAGACAGAACCCGGCCACGACAATGGTCAAGGCGAGAATAAACAGCACGGTGGTGTTCCTGCGACCTTCAAGAGCTGATTTATAGTCCCAAAGCCGCCCAATGAACAGTGTGCACATAGACGCAGCCCCGTGGCCTTTCTACACTGCGGCTTGTCTTGGGGAAGGGGCAGGCGCCGATGAATCGCAATGAATTACGCAAGGCCGACATCAACCTGATGGTGGTCTTCGAAGCACTGATGCTGGAGCGCAACGTGACGCGGGTGGCGGAGAAGCTGTTTCTGGGCCAGCCGACCATCAGCTCAGCCCTCAACCGCCTGCGCACCTTGTTCAATGACCCGCTGTTCATACGCGTCGGCCACCGCATGGAGCCCACCGCGCGCGCCGAGGAAATCATCCAGCACCTGTCGCCGGCCCTGGACTCGCTGTCATCGGCCCTGAGCCTGACCCACGACTTCGACCCCTCCATCAGCACCATGACCTTCCGCATCGGCTTGTCCGATGACGTCGAGTTCGGCCTGTTGCCGCCGCTGTTGCGCACCCTGCGCCGGGAAGCGCCGCAGGTCGTCTTTGTGGTGCAGCATGTGGATTACTGGCGCATTCCCGACTTGCTGGCCTCGGGTGATATCACCGTGGGAATCACCCAGACCCGTGGCCTGCCGGCCAATGCCAAGCGCAAGCTGTTGCGCCATATCCATCCGCGAATTTTGCGCGCCGACCCATCGGACACGCCGCTGACCCTCGATGAGTACTGCTCGCGCCCCCATGTGCTGGTGTCCCACACTGCCAACGTGTCGGGGTTTGCCGATGAGTGGCTGGCAGAAATTGGCCGCAAGCGCCAAGTGGTGTTGTCGGTGCCGCAGTACAGCGCGCTGCCGGCACTGCTGGCCGGCACTGACCTGATCGCCAGCCTGCCGGACTACACCGCCGAGGCCATGGCCGTGTCGGGTAACCTGTTCTGCGAGCCGTTCCCGTTCGAGACGCCCACGCTGGATTTGTCCATGGTCTGGCTCAGCCACGTGGACACCGACCCGGCCGAACGCTGGGTGCGTTCGCGGCTGGAGGCGTTTATGAGTGATCGCGGGTTGGGGAACAAGGCCTGAGGCTTTTATCCGTGATATATCTACGAATCTTCCTACGTGAACCTCGGAGACACCCATGCCCCACCTGCATCTGGAATACACCGCCAACCTGACGCAACTGGACACCGACAAGGCCCTGTTGCGCCTGAACCATGCGCTGGTGGCCTCCGGTCAGTTCGGTGCCGAGTTCGATATCAAGAGCCGTGCCCTCAAGGTCGAAAGCTTTCGCGTCGGCACCGGCCTGAGCGAACGTGGCTTTGTCGCGGTGCGCCTGGCCTTGCTCAGCGGGCGTTCGGCCCAGATCAAAAAGCAGTTGTCAGAGAGCCTGCTGGCGGTGCTGCAGGATATCGGCGACTGGCCTGAAGGCGTGCAGGTGCAACTGAGCGTCGAGATAATGGACATAGATCGCGACACTTACAGCAAAGTCGCCATCGGCTGACCCGCTCACTACAACAATCCTTGGTCTGCGCAGACTTTTACCACCTGCTCACGAAACCACGTATTGGCACTGTCCTGTTCACTGCTTTCATTCCACTGCATATCCAGGGTAAAGCCTGGCAAGCCATTGGGCGCTTCGCAATGCCCGAACACGGTGGCGGGTGCCAGTAGCTTTTGCACGCGGCGCGGCAAGGTGACGATAAAGTCGGTGCCGGTGATCATCTTCAACGCTGCCCCGTAGCTGTTGGCGCGGGCGATCACCTGGCGCTTGTGGGCCTGGCGGGTGAGCCAGCCGTCAATCATGTTGGTGTCGGAGGTCCATGGCGTGGGGAACACATGGCGCCGCTCCACAAAGGATTGCAGGCTGAACGCTGGCTCCCGTGGCGCCGAGCGTTTGTCGAACACACAGACCAAATCGTCCTCCAAGAGCATCTGGGTCTTGAAGTCTTTGTGGGCACGGTGAAAGTGCGGGCCGAAGCAGATCACCAGGTCGAGGCGGCCTTCGCGCAGGTCATCGGCGGGGATGTCGGTTTCCAGCTTTTGTACATTGACGATCACCGGCAGGTCGGCACGGTCGAAGTGCTTCAGCAGGCGCGGCAGGATCAATTGCTCGAAATACTCCGGGGCGCACACATTGAAGGTCACGGCCTTTTGCGTCGGGTCGAACGCCTGGCCACCGGCGTGGCACAGGTTGATGCTTTCGAGGATCTTCTGCACATGGCCATACATGCTGGTGGCCTTGTAGGTCGGGCGCATGCCCGCCCGGGTGTTGATAAACAGCTCGTCTTCAAAGCTGGTGCGCAGCTTTTTCAGGCTGTAGCTCACGGTGGACTGGCTGACGAACAGCGTTTCAGACACCTCGGTAACGCTGCTCTGGTCATAGACGGCGATAAACACCATCAAGTCCTGCATATCGAGTTTTCTGAGCAAGTTACTGTTTAACATCGGTTTCGTCCGTAAACCCGTTGTACCGAACTCAGTACAAGACAGCGCAAAAGCTTAACGGAACGGTCGTACCATAAGAAGGCTCTGTAGGTCGTTTCTATGTTTCGTGTGAGACAAATACTGTTTGCAACACGACCTCAGCGGATATGCCGAGCGTACTGCTCAGGGTTGAAGCGCGTGACCATCAGCAGCATCACCACGACCACTGCGGTCAGCGACCACCAGGCCCATTCAAAACTGCCCAATTGGTCGCGGATCATGCCGGCGATCAATGGCGACAGGCCGGCGATCAGGTAGCCAATCCCTTGCACAAACGCGGTAAGGCCACCGGCGCGACGCGGGTTGTCCAGGTGGTCGAGGGACAGGATCAGGCTCATCGGGAACAGGCCGCCGATGCCCAGGCCCAGCAGGCAGGGCCACAGCAGGCTCAGGTGTTGTGGGCTGAGGATCAGGCCGCAGAAGCCCAGGATGATCAACACCAGCAGTACCGCGACCACCGTGCGTTTATCCTTGCGACGGTTGGCGATGGCCGGCGTGACCAGGCCGGATAGCACTTCCATCGCCGTCAAAAAGCCCAGCAGCAACCCGGCATTCTGTTCGCTCCAGCCCAGTTCCACGTAGTACGGCGCCAGCCACGCGAGTACACAGGTGTAGGACGCCGTCCCCAAGCCAAAGAACATCGCCAGCAGCCAGGCGCGGCGGTTGCCGAAAAACGATTCTTGCTGAGTGGAACCGGCCTGCGTCAACGGCGGCAATGCCGCGCGCTGCGCGTACCAGAACACCAGCGCCAACCCGGCGAGCACCGCCCACACTGCCAGGCCGATACGCCAACTGCCAGTCTGCACCTGCACGAACGGCGCGAACGACGCCGCCAGCGCCGCACCGCCCATGATGGCGGTGACGTACAGCCCCATAAACAGTGAAACGTTGTCGCTGAACCGCGACTTGATCAGCGCCGGCATCACCGCCTGGATCAGCGCAATGCCTACACCGGCCGCGATGGCGCTGACGATCAGCTCCAACGCCGAATCCAGGAACAACCGCGACAACGTGGCCACGCCAATCACCAGCAGCGACAGCACAATGCTGCGGTGCTCGCCAAAGCGCTTGGCCAGGCCCATGCCCAGGAACATTGCTAAACCCATGGCCATCACCGGCAACATGGTCAGCAGCGCCGCCGTGCTGAAACTCAACGGCACATCGCCCCGGATCGAAGACAACAACGGGCCCACGGCAGCCATGGAAGGGCGCAGGTTAAGGGCGATCAGCACGACGCTGATCATCAGCCAAACGGCGGTGGCGGGTTTTGCGTGAACGGTTTCCATGGGCAAGCCTTGAGTGAACAAGGGCGAATCAGGCCATGGGTCGGGCAGGGCGGCAAATGAGAAAGTCGCAAGACCTATCTAAAAATTGCGGAAGTTGACACAACACAAATCAAAAGGTGGGAGTGGGCTTGCTCGCGAATGCGGTGTGTCAGTCTACTTATCCATTGGCTGGCACACTGC